>NZ_JAYMZR010000028.1:0-71389 GCF_035828615.1 Streptomyces sp. H27-D2
TAGGTCGTGTCGGACTCGGCCGGGCCCCGTGCGTCCGGTCCGCAGCCGCCCGGCGCGCCTGCTGCCCCCGGTGCTCCGCGTGGCGGAGCCGGTGACATCGCGGACGCTGCGACCAGCAAGGCTCCGCGGAGCAGCCCCGGCACGCCTGCGCCGCCCGGCGCTCCGGGCACGCCCGGCGCGCGCCCCGGCGCGAGCGCTCCCGCCCCCACCGGCCCCAGTGCGCCCGGCGCACCGGCCGGCGGATACGTCCCGACCCAACTCGGCTCACAGCTCGGCCCCAACGGGCCCGGCGCCCCCGGCGCGGGCGGCCCGCCCTCGTCCGGCGGCCCCAACCCGCCCGGCGCGCCCAACGCTCCCGGTGGCGGAGTGCACGCCGCCGCGACGATGCTGTCCGGTCCCGGCTCCGTAGGCCCCGGCCCGCAGCCGCCCGGCGCACCCGGGCAGCCCATGGGCGGCCCGCCGATGCCTCCGGCTCCCGGCGGGCCGGCCTTCCCGCCGCCCGGCTTCCCGCCCCCCGGCGGACCCGGACAGCCGATGGGCGGCCCGCCGATGGCTCCGCCGCCCGGCGCTCCCGGCGGCCCCGGCGCGTACGGCTATCCGCAGGCGCCGGTCGGCGTCCCCACCGTCGGCCCCGGCTATATGGCCGTGCTGCGCTACCGCGCGCCCGACGGCTCCGAGCAGCAGCTCATCCGCCGCTCGGCGCCCGGCATCCCGCACCCCGAGTGGCAGATCCTGCACGAGCTGCGCGCGCTCAACGTGCCGCCGCAGCAGGTCCTGGAGCTGCACACCGAGCTGGAGTCCTGCGACCTGCCGGGCGGCTACTGCGCCCGGATGGTCCGCGAGACCTGGCCGCAGGTGCGGATCACCAACACGGCCGCGTACGGCCGCGACCACGTCTCGCGTCAGCAGGGCGTACGGCACCTCGTCGAGCACCAGGGCGAGCTGCACCAGGTCGCGGACGGCCCGGCCAGGCCCGCCCCGCAGCGGGTGCCGCTGCCGCACCCCAGCCAGGTGCAGCCCGCGCCGCCGATCCCCCCCGAGGGGCTCGCGCACGAGCTGATGCAGTGGTTCGGACCGCAGGGCGTCTTCCGTTACGACCAGCGGGCGGTGTCCCGCCAGGGTGTGCCGGACGTCGTGGCGCAGACGCTGGTCTGGGCGGGGCTGCCGGTGGACTTCGGGCCGTTCTTCTGGGCGCAGGCCCAGCCGGACCGCCCGGTGCCGACGCTGGCCGAGCTGGCGACGGAGCGCGGAGTGCAGCCCGCGCCGGACGCGGGTTCGTACCTCGTGATGGGCAGTGACTTCGGCCGGCAGCTGTGCGTGCAGTACGGCACCGCGAGCATCGTCGCGGTCCCGCTGGAGGCGGGGCCGGGCGGACAGCCGGTGGCGCCGCAGTTCGTGAACACCGGGCTGCCGGAGTTCGTGCGCTGCCTGGCGATGCTGGGCGGGATGTGGCGGCTGCGGCGTGATCTGACGCCGGAGCAGGCCGGGCGCTGGACGGTGGACTTCCAGACGAATCTGGTGGCGATCGACCCGGCCGCGCTCTCCTCGCCGGAGGCCTGGTGGTCGGTGCTGCTGGAGCAGATGTGGGACGGCCTGCTCTGACGGCGGCCCGCTGAAGCCGTCCGGGCGACGGCCCGGAGGGACCGGTCCCGACGGGCCGGTCCCGGCACTCTCCTGACAACGGCCCTGACCGCTGGCAGGCTGGTGGCACGCTGAACGGTTATTGAAGGATCGCCGGAGGAACACCGAAGGATCATGGTGCTCGACATGAGGAACGGTTCGAGCGCCATGGTCCTTTCTTCGCGGGTCGAGCCCCGCCTCCGGGGGAGCGGAAACGGACTGGGCACGCGTCGGTTCTCCGGCGCGTTGAAACAGGACACTCCGATTCCAGCTTCCGACTTCGATTGACGCATCCTGGACAATGGTTCGGGCGGAGTGTCGCGTTAAGGCCACTTCGTTCCGATCCAGAAAGATGTGCGCCGAGTCGCGTTGCATGTCGCGTTGCATGTCGGAGAGGGGCTTTCAAGGATGAGCGCATCGGTTTCACCCGAGGGCTTTGCCATCGCCGGGCGGGGCGATCGGGGCTACCGGCCGGATCAGGTCGACCGGTCGGTATCCGAGGCGTCCGGGGAACGCGACGCCGCGTGGGAGCGCGCCGCGCGGCTCACCGTCCTCGCCAATGAGATGGAAGCCGAGGCCGCGCGACTGCGCGGTCAGGTCTCCCAACTGGCTCCGCAGACGTACGAGTCGCTGAGCGAGCGCGCCCAACAGCTGCTGTCGATCGCCGAGGACGAGTCCGAGCAACTGCGGACCGACGCGACGGCGGCGGCGCGGCAGGCGTACGGCGAGGCGCAGGCGCACGCCCAGGCGACGGCGGACGCGGCGCGCGCGCTGGACGCGGAGCTGCGCGCCGACGCCGAGGCGTACGCCGAACGCGCCGCCGAGGCGGCGCGGCTGGAGGTCGACGCGCAGCGGGCCGCGTCCCGGCAGGACGCCAAGGACTGGCGCGGCGAGGCGCTCGCCGCGCTGAAGGAGATGCGGGCGCGCACCTCGGAGCTGCTGGCCGACCAGGAGAAGGAGCACGCCGAGGGCTGGGACGCGCTCGGCCTGGAGCTCGCGGCGGCGGAGACCGCCACGGACGCCCGGCTCACCGAGCTCGGCGAGTTCGCGGCCCGGACGCTCGGCGAGGCGCAGCGCTTCTACGCGGAGGCGGAGGAAGCGGCCCGGCACGGTCAGGAGGACGCCCAGGCGCGCGGCGACCAGATCGTCGCCGAGGCGCGGGTGCGCGCCGAGCGCGTGGAGCGCGAGACGGACCGGGTGCTGCGCGAGCACGACGAGCGGCGCGAGGAGCTCACGTCCCACATGACGCATGTGCGCAACACCTTGGCAGCGCTGACCGGCAAAGCGTTGCCGGAGCCGGAGCCGGAGCCGGAGGTTGAGCCTGAGCCCGAACTCGCACCTGAAGTCGCGCCCGAAGCCGTACCCGAAGTCGCGCCCGTGCCCCGGGCAGTGGCCGAGTCCGAGCCGCAGCGCGGGGGCGAGCCTCAGCATGGGGGCCAGCCGCAGGGGCAGGGCGAGCCGTCGCAACAGGGCGAGACTGTGCGGGAGGGGGAGACCGCGCGCCAGGTTGAGCCGCCGCGCCAGGGTGGACACGGGCGGGCGGTCGACCCCAGGACGCCAGCTTCGACCTCGACCCCGGCTTCCTCCTCAGCCTCGACGGAGGGCTAGGGCCGACTGCGGCGACCGGCGACCGGCGACCGGCGGCTGACCTGGGCGTCCGCCGCCCGCCGTCCACCCACCCCTCGTCCCCCCGTCGCCCGTCCCCGCCCCTCCTCCCGTCAACGCTCCGCAGGGCTCTCCTCCGGCAGCACCGGAAACCGCTTCGGAGCCAGCACCAGCAGGGCGAGCAGCGCCAGGACCGCCGCCGCTGCCGCGCCGATGAAGACGTGGTCGACCGCCGTGTCGACCGCCCGGCGCAGGTACGCGGCGGCCTGGGCGCTGAGGCCGTCGCCGTCGAGGGCGTTGGAGACCTCGTCCAGGTGGCGGGGGAGACCGGCGCTGATGTCGGCGGGGGCGTCCGCGAGGCGGTCGGCGAGGGTCGCGTTGGCGACGGCGCCGAACAGGGCCGCGCCGATGCTCTGGCCGACCTGGCGGCAGAAGAGGACGGACGCGGTGGTGGTGCCGCGTTCCTGCCGGCCGACGGTGGACTGGACGCCGACGATCAGCGGGAGTTGGAACAGCCCCAGCGCGCCGCCGAGCAGGAACATGATCAGCGCCGGCTGCCAGGCGGAGCCGGGGTAGGGCAGGAAGGGGAAGGCGAGCAGGATCAGCGCGGCGCAGCCGATGCCGATGATCGCGCTCTGCCGGAAGCCGATCCGGCTGTAGACGTGGCTGCTGAGGGCCGCCGAGAGCGGCCAGCTCAGGGTCATGACGGAGAGTACGAAACCGGCCGCGATCGGCCCGAGCCCCAGCACCGACTGGGCGTAGGTCGGCAAGAAGACCGTCGGCGCGATCATCAGCAGCCCGAGCGCGCCGAGGGCGACGTTGACCGCCGCGATCGTACGGCGCTGCCAGACCCAGCCGGGGATGATCGGCTCCGCCGCCCGGCGTTCGATCAGGACGGTGGCGGCGGCCAGCAGGGCGCTGCCGGCGAAGCAGGCCAGGGACGGTGCGGACAGCCAGGGCCAGGCGACGCCGCCCTGGACGAGCGCGGTCAGCAGCAGTCCGCCGCACGCGAAGATCGCGAGCGCGCCGGGCCAGTCGACGCGGGCGGGGCCGGTGCGGACCCGTACCGGCTCGTGGAAGTGACGGATGATCAGGTAGAGCGCGACGGCGCCGACCGGCAGGTTGATCAGGAAGATCCAGCGCCAGTCCGCGTAGCCCGCGAGCAGCCCGCCGATGCCAGGTCCGGCGACCGCCGAGACCGCCCACACCGTGGACAACTTGGCCTGGATCTTGGGGCGTTCCTTGAGCGGGTACAGGTCGGCCGCGATGGTCTGCACAGTGCCCTGGATCGCGCCGCCGCCGAACCCCTGGATGATCCGGAACGCGATCAGGCTCGCCATGCCCCAGGCGCCCGCGCAGAGCAGTGAGCCGATGAGGAAGAGCGCTATGCCCGATATCAGCACGGGCTTGCGGCCGAAGGTGTCGGAGAGCTTTCCGTACACCGGCAGCGTGACGGTCACGGCCAGCAGATAGCCGGCGAAGAGCCAGGAGAAGACGGAGAAGCCGCCGAGGTCGCCGACGATCTGCGGGATCGCGGTCGAGACGATGGTGCCGTCCAGCGCGGCGAGCGCCATGCCCAGCATCAGCGCGGCGACGACGCGTCCGCGCTTACGGGCCGCCGTGGGCGGGGCTGCGGACTCGGACGTCGGGGTCGGCCCCGGCTGGCCTCCGATGCTGGTCAACGCGTGCTCCTCGGGCCGGTACTACCTCTATAGGTGCAGCGGCCACCTTATGTGTCCCCGACGTGCGGAGGACATGGCCGGGCAGGACCCCTAGGGGAGCGGCCCCGTTTCTCCTCCTGCCGGTTCGTCCTGCCGAAGGAGGAGCCGGAGCAGCGGAGTTCCTAGCCTTACGGGGGTGGACATGACCGGCGAGGTAGGGCTAGCACCCGCTCCAAGACGGATACACACCCCATCGCCGCGGCACGGCTCTTCCAGCAGGCTGAAGCCGTACCCGACTCACTCCGGGTCACCCCGACTCACTCCGAGTCAATCCGAGACGCTCATCGACATAGGAGAACACCGTGACAACGGCTGTAACGATTCCCAAGGCCGGGGGCAGTGGAGGGCGTTCTGCCGTTGCCGCACGAGCACGTCAGGTCGTCAAGGCCTACGGATCCGGCGAGACCCGCGTCGTAGCACTCGACCATGTCGACGTGGACATCGCCCGTGGCGCGTTCACCGCGATCATGGGCCCGTCCGGCTCCGGCAAGTCGACGCTGATGCACTGCATCGCAGGGCTCGACACGGTCACCTCGGGCGAGATCTTCATCAACGACACGCAGATCACCGGCCTCAAGGACAAGAAGCTCACTCAGCTGCGCCGGGACCGGATCGGCTTCATCTTCCAGGCGTACAACCTGCTCCCGACGCTGAACGCGCTGGAGAACATCACGCTGCCGATGGACATCGCGGGCCGCAAGCCCGACAAGGAGTGGCTGGAGCGGGTGGTGCGCACGGTCGGTCTCGCGGACCGGCTGCGGCACCGGCCGACCGAGCTGTCCGGCGGCCAGCAGCAGCGCGTCGCGGTGGCCCGCGCGCTGGCCGCGCGCCCCGAGATCATCTTCGGCGACGAGCCGACCGGCAACCTCGACTCGCGGGCCGGGGCCGAGGTGCTGGGCTTCCTGCGGCGCTCGGTGGACGAGCTGGGCCAGACCATGGTCATGGTCACCCACGACCCGGTCGCCGCCTCCTACGCGGACCGGGTGCTCTACCTCGCGGACGGCAGGATCGTCGACGAGATGATCAACCCGACGGCCGACCTGGTCCTGGAGCGCATGCGGCACTTCACGCCGGGCGGTGACACCCGCACGCCGGGCGGTGACACCCGCACGCCGGGCGGTGACACCCGCGCCGCGCGCCCCGCCGCCCCTGCGCACGCCGCCGCGCCCCGTACCGCCGAGTCCTACTCCGCCCGCGGGAGGGCGTGATGACCGTCCTCAAGACCTCGATGCGCAACTTCTTCGCGCACAAGGGACGCATGGCGCTCTCCGCCGTCGCGGTCCTGCTGTCGGTGGCCTTCGTGTGCGGCACGCTCGTCTTCACCGACACCATGAACACCACCTTCGACAAGCTGTTCGCCGCCACCTCGGCGGACGTCACCATCAGCCCGAAGAACGCCAAGGACGCCGACGACGCCCCGGAGACCGGCAAGCCCGAGACGCTGCCGGCCGCCGCGGTCCGGCAGGCGCAGCGGGCCGACGGGGTCGAGTCCGCCGAAGGCGCCGTCAGCAGCATGAGCGTCACCGTCGTCAACGGCGACAACGGCGACAACGGCGATAACGGCGATAACGGCGATAACAAGGACATGGGCTCCAGCACCGGCGCCCCGACCATCGCGGGCAACTGGAGCCGTAATGACCTCAGGTCGATGGAGATCACCTCCGGCCACGCCCCGCGCGGCCCCACCGAGGTGATGGTCGACGCCGACACCGCCGACAAGCACCACCTCAAGCTGGGCGACGAGCTGCGCACCGTCGCGGTGACCGGCGACATCAAGTCGAGGATCACCGGCATCGCGTCCTTCAAGGTGACCAACCCGGGCGCCACGATCGTCTACTTCGACACCGCCACCGCGCAGCGCAAGCTGCTGGGCGCGACCGGTCTGTTCACCCAGGTCGCGGTCAACGCCGACAAGGGCGTCAGCGACGAGCAGTTGAAGCGGAGCGTCGCGGCGAAGCTCGACGGCGGCGACTACACGCTGCGCACGCAGCAGGAGTCCGTCGACTCCAACCGCGAGTCGATGGGCTCGTTCCTCGACATCATGAAGTACGCGATGCTCGGCTTCGCCGGAATCGCCTTCCTCGTCGGCATCTTCCTGATCGTCAACACCTTCTCGATGCTGGTCGCCCAGCGGACCAGGGAAATCGGCCTGATGCGCGCCATCGGGTCCAGCCGCAAGCAGGTCAACCGGTCCGTACTCGTCGAGGCCGCCCTGCTGGGCGTCTTCGGCTCGATCCTCGGCGTCGGAGCCGGCGTCGGTCTCGCCGTCGGCCTGATGAAGCTCATGGGCTCGATGGGCATGGAGCTGAGCACCGCGGACCTGACCGTCAAGTGGACGACCCCCGCCGTCGGCCTGGCGCTGGGCATCATCGTCACCGTCCTCGCCGCCTACATCCCGGCCCGCCGCGCGGGCAAGGTCTCCCCGATGGCCGCGCTGCGCGACGCCGGCACCCCGGCGGACGGCAAGGCCGGCTGGATCCGGGCCGCGCTGGGCCTGCTCCTCACCGGCGGCGGCGCCCTCGGCCTCTACACCGCCGCGAACGCGGACAAGGCCTCCGAGGGCTCGATCTTCCTCGGTGCGGGCGTCGTGCTGACCCTCATCGGATTCGTCGTCATCGGCCCGCTGCTGGCCGGCTTCGTGGTCCGGGTGATCAGCGCGGTCGTGCTGCGGATGTTCGGCTCGGTCGGCCGGCTGGCGGAGCGCAACGCGCTGCGCAACCCCCGTCGTACGGGCGCCACCGCCGCGGCCCTGATGATCGGCCTCGCGCTGGTCGCCTGCCTGTCGGTCGTCGGCTCCTCGATGGTGGCCTCGGCGACGGACCAGCTCGACAAGTCGGTCGGCGCGGACTTCATCGTCCAGTCCAAGAACCAGCAACTGATCATGCCCCAGGCGGCGAAGGCCCTCAAGGCCACCCCGGACATCGCCCACGTCACCGACTACAAGAGCGTCAAGGCCAAGCTGACCGGACCGGACGGCAGGACCACCGACGAGGAACTGGCCGCCGCCGACCCCACGTACGCCCAGGACCTGCGCCGCGAGACCGTCGCCGGCAAGCTGTCCGCCGCGTACGGCGCGAACGCGATGTCGGTCGGCGACGTGTTCGCCAAGAAGCACGGCATCAGGGTCGGCGACACGATGACGGTCGCCTTCGACGGCGGCCGGCAGGCCAAGCTCACGATCGCGGCCATCACCTCGGACGACACCTCCGTCGACAAGGGCGCGATGTACACCGACATCACGACGGCCGAGCGCTACCTGCCGGCCGACCGGATGCCGAATAACATGATCATGTTCGCGAAGGCGAAGGAGGGCAAGGAGGACGCGGCCTACAGCGCGCTCAAGGACTCCCTCGCCGCGTACCCCAACCTCAAGGTGCAGAACCAGACCGACTTCAAGCAGGACCTCAAGGACCAGGTCGGCCAGATGCTCAACATGGTCTACGGCCTGCTGGCCCTCGCGATCATCGTCGCCGTCCTCGGTGTCGTGAACACCCTCGCCCTGTCGGTCGTCGAGCGCACCCGCGAGATCGGCCTCATGCGAGCCATCGGCCTGTCCCGCCGCCAACTGCGCCGGATGATCCGCCTGGAGTCGGTCGTCATCGCCCTCTTCGGCGCCCTGCTCGGCCTCGGCCTCGGCATGGCCTGGGGCACCACCGCCCAGAAACTGCTGGCCCTGGAAGGCCTCGGCGTCCTGGAAATCCCCTGGCCGACGATCACCACGGTCTTCATCGGTTCGGCCTTCGTGGGCCTCATAGCGGCCCTGGTCCCGGCCTGGCGCGCGGGCCGGATGAACGTCCTGAACGCGATCGCTACGGAATAGCGGGCTGCGCCTGCCCTTCGGGCGGGCGGGCAGGCAGGCGGCGGGGACGACGGCCCGGATCGGTGCGCTACGGGGGTGCGCGTCGGTCCGGGCTCGTGCTTTGGCGGGGTGTGGAGTATTCGGCAACTTGAAGTTGTCGAATGCTCCACACGTCTACGTCCCCCCTGACGGTTGCGGGAGCGTGGGCGACGAGCTCACGAGCTTTGTGTGAGGTGGTCGAACTGGCCGTCTTTGACAGCGTGTATGAGGGTCCGCAGGTTCGCGGTGGTGGCGGCGAGTATGACGCCGGGGGCGTCGCTCTCGCGGAGCCTGATCGTGCCGTCCTCGGCTGCGGCGACGTACAGGCAGTTGGCGGCCTCGGCGCTGTGCGAGGACTTTTGCCAGTCGGGGGTGAACACGTCCGTTCCCTCTCAGTTGTCTTGTGCGATACGGCGGATCAAGGCGCGGGACTTTGCCGGATTGAGCGCGCTCTTTTCCATCCGGTCGAGAACGGTCCGGTACTTCACCAACTGTGCTGGTGCGTCGAGGAACTCGGAACCGTGATCCGTGTCGAGCTGGACTGTGTCGAGCTGCGCCACGGGTCCGCAGAAGTAGACAGTGGACTGTCCGGAGCCGGGGAAGGTGCCCGCGCCGAACGGAATCACCAGGACGGAGATGTGCTTGCGCTCGCCCATTTCGATGAGGTGTTCCAGTTGCGCGCGGGCGACGGTCCGGCCTCCGAAGCCCATGCGTAGGGCGGCCTCATGGACGATCGCCGTCAGCGGGGTCGGGTCGTCCCTGTAGAGGACGGCTTGCCGCTTGATCCGGTGGGAGACCCGGTGCTCCACGTCAGGGGGTGCGAGCGGCGGGACGGCGTCGCTGATGACAGCGCGGGCGTGCTCTCCGGTCTGGAGCAGACCTGGCATGTGGATCACGGATGTGATGTGCATCGAGGCGGCGTGGTGCTCGATCTCGGCGAGGTCGAGTGCGCCGGACGGCAGGATCTCCCGGTACTCCTCCCACCAGCCGCGTGTTCGCCCGCCGCTCATCCCTGCGAGGGCGTCGATGAGTGCCTGATCCGTGCAGGTGTAGGAGTGGGCGATGCTTCTCACTCGGTCCGCGCTCACCGCATAGCGCCCGGCCTCGATGTTGCTGACGCGCGACTGGGTGGCCCCGAGCAGTGCGCTGGCTCCTGTGGCGGACAGGCCGGCGTGCTCGCGGAGCCTGCGCAGCTCGGCTCCCAAGCGTCGCTGACGCGCGCTCGGCGGGAGCTTACTCGGGGGCATCGCTCTCTCCTCGTTCGTACCCGGCGTGCTCTCGCCGCTTCACCAAATGGGTTGGACAATTTTCTCAGAACCGAGGGCAAGTATTCCAACGGTCGCGCTAGGGTGTGACGTGAAACACTCCGCTGGGCTGCTGTTCCGCAGGCGGCCTGGCCTGCCCAACTCCACCTCCTGGCGGGAGACTTCCATGGTCACCGTATCCCCGTATGACCCGTATGAGCCCAGTTCCGAAGGGCCCGCCGGGCCCGATCGTGCGCTCGGCCCACCGACGACGTTCGACCAAGAACTATGCGACCTCGTCCTCGACACCGCACCGCGACTCTTCGCCGTGGTCCAGGAGTACGACCTGGAGCCGGGCGAGCGCGACGCCCACATCGCGGCTTGGGGCATGGCGCATGATGACGGCCGCGTGCAGGTGGTGAGCGTCGGCGGTGGGCGGCGGTTGAGTCTTGGGTCGGCCGAGCGGGCGGTGTGGTGGTTCGGGCGGCGGGCGGGGGTTCGCGCGCGGCTGGTGTGGCTTGTCGCCTCGCGCGGGGCCGCGCTCGACCGGGCCGGGGTCGCTTGACGCGGACGGCGGACGGCGGACGGCGGACGGCGGATGGGGGCAAGGCCCTTGCCCGGTCGGGAGCGAGACCGACCCGGTCGGGAGTGAAACCTTGACCCAGTCGGGCGTACGACAGCGCCGTCCGCGTCCGGGCGGCGGCTGTCAGCGCCGCGTCGTACGCTGGGAGCCCCCGGCACGTACCACGTGTCGGGTGGTTCGCGTTGTTCACCCCGGGACGGAAATCCTCCATGAGCCTGCACGGTCTGCTCGACGTCGTCGTCACCGATCCGGCGCTCGCCGAAGCGGTGAAGGCCGCCGCCGACGGCAATCGCCCGCACCTCGACCTCGTCGGCCCAGCCGCCGCGCGCCCCTTCGCGGTGGCCGCGCTGGCTCGTAGTGCCGCGCTGCGCGGGGGCGGGCGGCCGCTGCTGGCGGTTACCGCGACCGGGCGTGAGGCAGAGGATCTGGCGGCGGCGCTGCGCTCGCTGCTTCCGCCGGACGGGGTGGTGGAATTCCAGGCCTGGGAGACGCTGCCGCACGAGCGCCTCTCGCCGCGCTCCGACACGGTCGGCCGGCGGCTCGCGGTGCTGCGCAGGCTCGCGCACCCGCGCGCCGACGACCCGGCGGCGGGGCCGGTGCAGGTCGTCGTCGCGCCGGTGCGGTCCGTGCTCCAGCCGCAGGTCAAGGGGTTGGGCGAGCTGGAGCCCGTGGCGCTGCGCAGCGGTGGCAGCGCTGATCTGGGCGAGATCGTCGACGGGCTGGCGGCGGCCGCGTACACCCGGGTGGAGCTGGTCGAGAAGCGTGGCGAGTTCGCGGTTCGCGGCGGCATTCTGGACGTTTTCCCGCCGACCGAGGAGCACCCGCTGCGGGTGGAGTTCTGGGGCGACGAAGTCGAGGAGATCCGTTACTTCAAGGTCGCCGACCAGCGGTCGCTGGAGGTCGCCGAGCACGGGCTGTGGGCGCCGCCGTGCCGTGAGCTGCTGCTGACGCCGCAGGTCAGGGAGCGGGCCGCGGCGCTCGCCGTGCTGCATCCCGAGCTGATCGAGATGCTCGGCAAGATCGCCGAGGGCATCGCCGTCGAGGGCATGGAGTCGCTGGCCCCCGTCCTGGTGGACGACATGGAGCTGCTGCTGGACGTCATGCCGAAGGGCAGCATGACGGTCGTCTGCGACCCGGAGCGGGTCCGTACCCGCGCCGCCGACCTGGTGGCGACCTCGCAGGAGTTCCTGGCGGCGTCCTGGGCGGCGAGCGCGGGCGGCGGCGAGGCGCCGATCGACGTCGGCGCGGCCTCGCTGTGGGCCATCGCGGACGTCCGGGACCGGGCCCGCGAGCTGGGCATGATGTGGTGGACGATCAGCCAGTTCGCCACCGGCTCGGAAGTCGTCGCGGATTCGGACGCGGATTCCGAAGACGCCGTGCTGGGTCCCGACACGCTCAAGCTCGGCATGCGCGCGACCGAGACCTACCGGGGCGACACCGCCCGCGCCCTCGCCGACACCAAGGGCTGGCTGGCCGACGGCTGGCGCACCGCCTACATCACCGAGGGCCACGGCCCCGCCGTCCGTACCGTCGAGGTGCTCGGCGGCGAGGGCATCCCGGCCCGCCTCGACAACGACCTGGACGAGATCACCCCGGCGCTCGTGCACGTCGCCTGCGGCTCGCTCGACCTCGGCTTCGTGGACCCGGCGCTCAAGCTCGCCGTCCTCACCGAGACCGACCTGTCCGGGCAGAAGGCGGCGAGCAAGGAGCTGGGCCGGATGCCGGTCCGCCGCCGCAAGACGATCGACCCGCTCACCCTCCAGGCCGGCGACTTCATCGTGCACGAGCAGCACGGCGTCGGCCGCTACGTCGAGATGGTGCAGCGCACGGTCCAGGGCGCGACCCGCGAGTACCTCCTCGTCGAGTACGCCCCCGCCAAGCGCGGCCAGCCCGGCGACCGGCTCTTCGTGCCGACCGAGCAACTGGAGCAGATCACCAAGTACGTCGGCGGCGAGGCCCCGACGCTGCACCGGCTCGGCGGCGCCGACTGGACCAAGACGAAGGCGCGCGCGAAGAAGGCGGTCAAGGAGATCGCCGCCGACCTGATCAAGCTCTACTCGGCCCGGATGGCGGCCCCCGGCTACACCTTCGGCCCGGACACCCCCTGGCAGCGGGAGCTGGAGGACGCCTTCCCGTACGTCGAGACCCCGGACCAGCTGACCACCATCGCCGAGGTCAAGGAGGACATGGAGAAGTCCGTCCCGATGGACCGGCTGATCTGCGGCGATGTCGGCTACGGCAAGACGGAGATCGCGGTCCGCGCGGCCTTCAAGGCGATCCAGGACGGTAAGCAGGTCGCGGTCCTGGTCCCCACCACGCTGCTCGTCCAGCAGCACTTCGGCACCTTCAGCGAGCGGTACGGGCAGTTCCCGGTCGTGGTCAAGGCGCTGTCCCGGTTCCAGTCGGACAGTGAGGCGAAGGCGGTCCTCGAAGGGCTCCGTGAGGGCTCGGTCGACCTCGTCATCGGCACTCACCGGCTGTTCGCCGCCGAGACCAAGTTCAATGACCTCGGGCTGGTCATCGTGGACGAGGAGCAGCGCTTCGGGGTCGAGCACAAGGAGCAGCTCAAGAAGCTGCGCGCCAACGTCGACGTGCTCACCATGTCCGCGACCCCCATCCCCCGTACGCTCGAAATGGCGGTCACCGGCATCCGCGAGATGTCCACGATCACCACCCCGCCGGAGGAGCGGCACCCGGTGCTGACCTTCGTCGGCCCGTACGAGCACCGGCAGATCGGCGCCGCGGTCCGCCGCGAGATGCTGCGCGAGGGCCAGGTCTTCTACATCCACAACCGCGTCGAGTCGATCGACCGGGCAGCAGCGAAGCTGCGCGAGATCGTCCCTGAGGCGCGGATCAGGACCGCGCACGGACAGATGGGCGAAACCGCGCTGGAGCAGGTCGTCGTCGACTTCTGGGAGAAGAAGTTCGACGTCCTGGTCTCGACGACCATCGTCGAGTCCGGCATCGACATCTCCAACGCCAACACCCTGATCGTCGAGCGCGGCGACAACTTCGGCCTCTCCCAGCTGCACCAGCTGCGCGGCCGGGTCGGCCGGGGCCGCGAGCGCGGCTACGCGTACTTCCTCTACCCGCCGGAGAAGCCGCTCACCGAGACCGCGCACGAACGGCTGGCGACCATCGCCCAGCACACCGAGATGGGCGCGGGCATGTACGTGGCCATGAAGGACCTGGAGATCCGCGGCGCGGGCAACCTGCTGGGCGGCGAACAGTCCGGGCACATCGCGGGCGTCGGCTTCGACCTCTATATGCGGATGGTGGGCGAGGCCGTCGCCGACTACCGGGCCTCGCTCGACGGCAGCGGGGTGACGGACGAGTCGCCGCTCGAAGTCAAGATCGAGCTGCCCGTCGACGCGCATGTCCCGCACGAGTACGCGCCGGGCGAGCGGCTGCGCCTCCAGGCGTACCGGGCCATCGCCGCCGCCAACTCCGAGCAGGACATCACGGCCGTCCGCGAGGAGCTGACCGACCGCTACGGCAAGCTCCCGGAGCCGGTCGAGAACCTGCTGCTGGTCGCCGGGCTGCGGATGCTCGCGCGCGCCTGCGGCGTCAGCGACATCACGCTCCAGGGCGGCAACGTCCGCTTCGGCCCGGTGGAGCTGCGCGAATCGCAGGAGCTGCGGCTCAAGCGGCTCTACCCGCGCACGGTCCTCAAGCCCGCCGCCCACCAGATCCTGGTGCCCCGGCCGAGCACCGGGAAGGTCGGCGGCAAGCCGGTCGTGGGGCGCGAACTGCTCGCGTGGACCGGGGAGTTCCTGGCGACGATCCTGGGGTCGTAGCGGAGGGGGCTGGGCTTACCGGCGGATGGGGCCGGCCGTCGGGGCCCGGGGGAGGGGCCTCCGGTGCGCCGGGTGCCGGCCGCCGGTCATCGGGGCCCGCGCTCAGCCGATCGACGTCCGGCGCAGCAGCACCGTGCCGCCCGCCGAGGCGACATGCGCGTACGTCGCCTTCGGGTGCCGGTGCCGGGCGTCGTTGAGCAGGTCGGCGGGCTTGCGCTGAGTCGACTCGTTCAGCGCGATGTACTCGGGGGCGATGCCCCGGGTGTCGCCGATCCAGAAGACCCGGCAGCGGCTGGTGAGCCGGCTGATCGGGCCGATGTTGGCCTCGACGCTCGCGCCGTCGGGTATTCGGTCCAGCAGCCCCTCGACCGCCGCGACCCGTGGCTCCGGCCGGTAGGTCGCGGTTTCGGTGAGGCCGGCCAGCGGCAGCGAGGTGGTCAGCGCGAGGCTCACGGCGGCGAGGGCCAGCGGGAGCTGCCGGGCGTACGAGCGGAGCCAGGGCCGCTCGCCGGCGCGGGAGCGGTCCAGGGCGTCGACGAGGGCGAGCATCACGACGGGCATCAGGACGGCGCTGTAGTGCCAGTCGGTGCCCCAGTAGTGGTCGTCGTGCGAGAGGAAGCGCCAGCCGAGGGTGGGCAGGGCCACGATCAGCAGCGGCGAGCGCAGCGCCAGCAGCCCGCTGGTCGGCAGCAGCACCCAGAGCAGCGTGCGCAGCGCGGTGCCGGGCGCAATGACCGGCGCGGGGCCTGAACCGTTGAGCTTCTCCCAGTAGGCGTACGAGCCGCCGGTGTTGAAGCCCGGTATGACGACGCCCAGCGCGAAGCCCGAGGCGGCGATCCCGAGGCCGATGAGCGCGATGGCGAACGGTATGACGCGGTGGTCGGCGCCGGCCATGCCCTCGCCGCGGCCCTTCTCGCCGCGACCGCCGCCGTCCTCGCGGCGGAAGCGCAGCAGGACGACCAGCCCGATCGCGGCGGCCGTCACCCCCAGGTCCTCCTTGACCAGGACCAGCGGCAGCGCCCAGCACAGCGCGGCCAGCGGACGCCGGCGCAGCACCGCTTCCAGCGAGAAGGCGATGAGCGGCACAGCGAACGCGATCTCGTGGAAGTCGAAGTCGACCGCGCGCTGGACACCCCAGGACAGCCCGTACGCGACGCCGATCGCGAGCCCGCGCCGGCGGCCGAGGAGCCGCGCGGCGACCCGGGTGACGGGGATGACGGCGACGGCGAACAGCGCGGCCTGCGCCGTGAGCAGCGTGAGCGGCCCGGGGAACAGCCGGTAGACGGGCGCGAGCACGGCGACGATCGGGCTGAAGTGGTCGCCGAGAATATTGGCGCCGGGGCCCTTGAGGTCGGCGACGGGCGCCTGGAGGTGGGCGTAGGCGCGCACCGCCTGTTCGAAGATGCCCAGGTCCCAGGAGATGTTGGCGAGCCGCTGGAAGCGGGCGATCGAGAGGGTCGTGTAGGCGGCGAAGAACAGGGCCGCCAGCCAGTACGGGTCGCAGCGGGGCCGGCCGAGCGCGCGCAGCCGACGGGTACGGGGCGCGTCGGCCCCCGCCGTGATCGCGGGTCCGGGCGGGCGCGGGGGCGCGTACGCCGCTTCGGACTTCTCGATGGTCAACATGGCTCCCGGTGCTGCGGTCAGGTCTCGTCGGCGCCCGGTCGGCGGCGCGGTGGGGATGCTTTGGGAATGCGTCGGGGATGCGCCCGACGGATTCGTTCGGTTGACCCACTCACGAAAATGTAAGCGACGGTCCTCGGTCTCCCAGACGTGTGCGGCCGGGGGCCGGTTCCGGGAGCGTGTTCCGGGAGGCGGTCACAAGAGCTGCGGCGCACCATCGACCGGCGGCGTCAGGTGCACCGGGACTGAGAAGCGCCAAGTCAGCTGGGCTGAGAAGCGTCGGCTACACCTGGGCTGAGAGCGGCACGGCGGACGGTGGCCTGTCCGGGCTCCGTCGGGGGCATGCTCTCTAGGATCAGCCGGGCCCACCCAGGCCCCAACCCAGGCCCCCGACCGCCCCGACGCGAGACTGGACCCACGCCTTGATACCCGCCCACCGCACCGCCCTCTCCGCCGCCGCCCTCGCCACGGCCGCGCTGTTCGCCCTCACCGGCTGTTCGCCCGAAGACGTGGGCGTCGACAGCAAGGGGACGGCCTCCGCGTCGGCCGGAAGCGACGGCGGCGGCAGCAGCGGCGTCAGCCCGCTGGAGAATCCGGACGGTACCAAGCGCGGCCTCGCCCCGATCGGTTCGCCGCGGGACAAGGCAGCCGCGCGCAAGGTCATCGACAAGGTCCGCACGGCGGGCCGCGGCCCGAGGACCGGCTTCGAGCGGGGCAAGTTCGGCTACGCCTGGATGGACACGGCGGACGGCGTGCCGCTCGCCCGCAACGGCTGCGACACCAGGAACGACGTGCTGGCCCGCGACGGCGAGGACCTGCGCCGCCGCTCCGGTTCGGACTGCGTCCTCGCCTCCATGGAGCTGAACGACCCCTATACCGGCCGGACGATCGAGTGGCGCAAGCAGCAGGCCATCAAGGTCCAGATCGACCACGTCATGCCGCTCTCCTACGACTGGCAGATGGGCGCCGCCCGCTGGAACGAGGCCAAGCGCAAGCAGATCGCCAACGACCCGCTGAACCTCATCCCGGTCGACGGCCCGACCAACGGCTCCAAGAGCGACTCCGGCCCGGCGGCCTGGCTGCCGCCGAGCAAGCGGATCCGCTGCTCCTACTCGGTGCGCTTCGCGCAGGTGTCCCTCAAGTACGACCTGCCGGTCACGGCTCCGGACAAGCGGATGATGCTCACGCAGTGCGGCGGCTGACCGCGAGGCCGGCGGCTGGGCCGGCGGCGTCGGAGGGCGCCGCCCCGGCACGCACCCCGACTGCGGCCGAATCGTTGGTCGATTTAGTGGCCTGGACCACTAGGACTCCCTAATATCGATCAACGCAAGGTCGATGCAATGCCGCACGATCAGCCGGGAGGCTCAATGCACCGCCGTAGGACCGCGCTCTCTGTTTCCGCCGCCGCCACCCTGCTCGCTCTCGGCCCGCTGCTCACCGCGTGTGGCAGCGCCCCGCACCCCGGCGCCGCGGCCGTGGTGGACGGAAACCGGATCACCGTGTCGCAGGTCCAGGCGAAGGTGAAGCACGTACGGGACGCGCAGCGCGACTCCCCGCAGGCCGCGGAGCTCATCCAGAACACCGGCGGTCTGAGCCGGTCCACGCTCAACGGGATGGTCTTCGAACGCATCCTCCTGCGGGTCGCGAAGGACGCCGAGATCGACGTCTCCCGGCGCGACGTCCAGCAGGCGCGCTCCCAGGCAGAGCAGGGCGCGGGCGGCGCGGCGCGACTGCGCGAGATGTGGCTCCAGCAGGGCATCGCCCCCGACCAGGTGAACGCGACGGTCCGCAATGAACTCCTGCTGGAGGGGGTCGCGCGCAGCATCGGCGCGGACCGCCGCTCGCCGGAGGGCCAGCAGAAGCTGGTCGCGGCGGTCTCGGCCGCCTCGAAGGGCATGGACATCGACGTCAATCCGCGGTTCGGGACCTGGGACGACAAGCGGATGCTGAGCGAGGTCAAGGAGCCGTGGTTGCGGAAGAATCCGGCGGCGGCGGGCGCGCAGGCCTAGCCGGCCGGGCGGGCGGAGGTCGTATCGCCCGGCCGGGGCGGGCTGTCCGCCGGCCGGGCAGGCATCCTCTGGCTGTCCCCGTCGGTCCGCGTCGCTCTCCGTCGGTCCGCGTCGCTCTCCGCCGGTCCCGGCGCCGCCGACCAGGTGGCCGCCCACCCCACGCGGTGGGTTACGTTCGACACGTGAACGCCACCCCCGCTCCCGCTCCCAGCCCCGCCACCGGCCGCCTGGTTCTGCTCACCACCAGCCACCGGGTCGCCCCCGGCCTGCTCTCCTGGCCCGCGTGGCAGACCTTGCGCGAGGCCGACCGGGTGCTGTGCGCCGATCTCGCGCACCCGCAGTTGCCGTACTTCCGGGAAGCGGGCGTCAGCGTCGAGCAGGTGTCGGCCTCCGCGCGTGAGCTGGTGGACGACTGCGCGGGCGGGCGCACGATCGTGATCGTCTCCTCCGGCGAGGGCGAGTCGGCGCTGACCGACGGCCTGGCGCGGCTGGCCGGTTCGGGACGCGAGTCGATGCCGGACCTGGAGCTGCTGCCCGCCTCGTACGACCTGCCCGGCGCGCGGCTGCTCGACCTCGTCCAGGTGATGGACCGGGTCAGGGCCGAGTGCCCGTGGACCCGCGAGCAGACGCACACCGGGCTGGCGAAGTACGGCATCGAGGAGGCGTACGAGCTGGTCGAGGCGATCGAGGAGGGGGACCGGGAGGAACTGCGCGAGGAACTGGGCGACGTTCTTCTCCAGGTCGTCTTCCACGCCCGCATCGCCCAGGACGACCCGGACGAGCCCTTCTCCATCGACGACGTCGCGGCCGCCATCGTGGACAAGCTCATCCACCGCCACCCGCACGTCTTCGGCGACGACACCGCCGAGACCCCGGCAGAGGTCGAGGCGCACTGGCTGCGCACCAAGGCCGTCGAGAAGCAGCGCGACTCGCTGACCGAGGGCATCCCGCTCGGCCAGCCGGCGCTGGCGCTCGCCGCCAAGCTCGCCTCGCGCGTCCGCACGGCGGGACTCCAGGTCGCCCTTCCCCAGCCGGCCGGCGGCTTCGACGCGGCTGACTCCGCTGATTCCGCCGGCCTCACCGGGTCCGCCGAGCCGTCCCGAACCGCCGACAGCGATCTCGGCGCCCGGCTGCTCGCCCTCGCCGTACGCGCCGAAGCGGCCGGTGCGGACCCGGAGACCGCGCTGCGCGCCGCAGCCCGTACCTACCGCGACGCGATCCTCGCGGCGGAGGTACGTGCCGGTTAGGCGTCTTTCGTTCCGGGCGCCCGCGCGGCGTGCGTGCTCATGAGCATGGATCTCGCCGCCACCCATGACCCGCTGGTCGGCATCCGCCGGCGGTCGTGGGCCGGACGGACGATCCTCCGGGGCGGCGCTGAGGGCGGCCGCACAGCCGGACCCGACGGGCCCCCGGCCCCCGCCCGGCCTCCCCGCCGCCCGTCACCGGCGGTGACCAGCGCCGGGTAGCGTCGTGGGGTGCCTCAACAGACCGCGCCCTCGGACCCGACCTCCTCCCCTGCTCCCGCCCTCTTCAGCTGGGAGTTCGCGACCGACCCCTACCCGGCGTACGCCTGGCTGCGCGAGCACGCGCCCGTGCACAGGACCGAACTGCCGAGCGGGGTCGAGGCCTGGCTCGTGACCCGCTACGCGGACGCGCGCACCGCGCTCGCCGACGGGCGGCTGTCCAAGAACCCGGTGCACCACAGCGAGGCCGCGCACGGCAAGGGCAAGATCGGCATTCCGGGCGAGCGCAGCGCCAACCTGATGACGCATCTGCTCAACATCGACCCGCCGGACCACACCCGGCTGCGCCGTCTCGTCGCCAAGGCGTTCACCCCGCGCCGGGTCGCCGCGTTCGCGCCGCGCGTGCAGGAGCTGACCGACCGGCTCATCGACGCCATCGCCGCGAAGGGGACAGAACAGGGGACAGCCGACCTCATCCACGAGTTCGCCTTCCCGCTCCCCATTTACGCGATCTGCGACCTGCTGGGCGTCCCGCCCGAGGATCAGGACGACTTCCGCGACTGGGCGGGCATGATGATCCGGCACGGCGGCGGCCCGCGCGGCGGAGTGGCCCGGTCGGTCAAGAAGATGCGCGCCTATCTGGCCGAGCTGATCCACCGTAAGCGTGCCGATCCAGGCGACGACCTCATCTCGGACCTCATCAGGGCGGGGGACGACGGCGAGCACCTCACCGAGAACGAGGCCGCCGCGATGGCCTTCATCCTGCTGTTCGCCGGATTCGAGACCACGGTCAACCTCATCGGCAACGGGATGTACGCGCTGCTGCGCAACCCCGAGCAGCGCGAGCGGCTCCAGGCCTCGCTGGCGGCGGGGGAGAGTGGTCTGCTGGAGACGGGCATCGAGGAACTGCTGCGTTACGACGGGCCCGTGGAGCTGGCGACCTGGCGGTTCGCCACCGAGCCGGTCACCCTCGGCGGTCAGCTGATCGGCGTCGGCGAGCCGGTATTGGTGGTGCTGGCCGCCGCCGACCGTGACCCGGAGCGCTTCGACGGACCCGACACCCTCGACCTCTCCCGCCGTGACAACCAACACCTCGGTTTTGGCCACGGCATCCATTACTGCATCGGTGCGCCGCTCGCCCGGCTGGAGGCGCGGGCCGCGATCTCGACGCTGCTGCGCCGCCTCCCCGACCTGCGGCTCGCGGCGGAAACTGATGATTTGCGCTGGCGCGGCGGGCTCATCATGCGCGGACTGCGGTCACTGCCGGTTGAGTTCACCCCCGAGAAAAGGTGACAGATTGTCAACTGCGTGACCTTCGCGTGATCTCCACTACATCGACTTGTGACAGCCGGACGCCCCGACTACCTTCTACCGACAACTCACACTCGCCGCTCGAAAGGCAACCGCATGCGCACCGGGAACGGTAAGCACCGCCGCCCCCGTCAGGCTCCGGCCATCGTCGTCGCGGCGGGGGTGACCGGCGCGAGCATAGCCATGCCGCTGCTCGGCGCCACCGGCGCGCACGCGGCCGACGCATCGACCTGGGACCGCGTCGCGCAGTGCGAGAGCGGCGGGATGTGGAGCTCCAACGGGGGCAACGGCTATTACGGCGGGTTGCAGCTGACGCTGGAGACGTGGAAGCAGTACGAGGGCACGTCGTACGCGCCGCGCCCCGACCTGGCCAGCCGCTCCCAGCAGATCTCGGTCGCCGAGGCGATCCTCGGCGACAAGGGGCCGGACGCCTGGCCCAGCTGCGCGGTGAACGGCGGACTGCTGGCCGACGGCGCCGCGCCCGACGTCGACCCGGGAAGCACCACGCGCCCGTCCACGGAGCCCACGGACGGCGCCTCGGACGACGCGACCGCCGCCCCGGACGCCGCGAAGTCGGCGAAGCCCTCGGACGGGGCGACCGGCAAGGCGACCCCGGACAGTGACGCGAGCGACGCCGCGAAGGCCAAGGCGAAAGCCAAGGCCAAGGGCGAGTCTCAGGCCGGCGCCCAGGGCGCCGGCGGCGACGCCGAGAAGACCCCCGCGCCGGGCGCGTCGAAGGGTGCGGACGACCCCACCTCCATCCCGGGCCCGGTCGAGCGGAGCGAGTCCGCAGCCGCGGGCAAGCACCGGGGCGACACGGACGCGAGCGGCTCCGACGAGGAGGCGGGCGACGTCGCGGACTTCGACCGCTCCGGCGGGCGGCACGCCTCGCGGGACGGCGGCGCGGAGCGCGCGGGCGGGCTCCAGGGCGGCGGCTACACGGTGCGCTCCGGCGACAGCCTCTCGGCCATCGCGGCGCGGCAGGACGTGCACGGCGGCTGGTCTTCGCTGTACGACGCCAACGCGAAGGTGGTCGGCTCCGATCCGGACCTCATCCGCCCTGGTCAGCAGCTCGATCTGAGCCAGAAACCAGGGTAGTTGATGACCGTATGTCCGGATTCGTTCGAGTGAGACATGGCTCTCGTCCACAATTGGCCAAGTCTCAACTGTCCGATCTATCCGGACCGCCCCCCACCTGCACGGATGTGCATTCCTGAGGGGCAAGAGGGGGCGATGCCCCCGAACTGCCGGGGTTTGAAATGACCCCGGGGGTCGTGTTTATGGTCGGACCGCTCGCCACAGCGGGCACCGTCGAACACCACGCCGAATCCTGCCGGTGTCCGAGGGGTAGTCGACGCGCAAGCGCCGATGGCAGGAGCGGGGGAACCAGGTAAGTGCCGGAAAGGCCCAGCGTTACGGGCCCGAAGGCTTGGGGTGAAGCCACGTGTGTCAGCACACGCGGCCGGGCAACTCACATGGCCCGAACCCGACAGCTCACCTCGTAGGCGTCGGTGAGGAAACGAAAAATGCTTACTTCCAAGGGCAAGCACCGCCGTCCCTCCAAGGCTGTCCGCGTCGCCGCTCTCGCGGGTGTCGCCAGCGCCGCGATCGCCGTGCCGCTGATGGGAGCCTCCTCGGCTTCCGCGGCCGACGTCTCCACGTGGGACAAGGTCGCCCAGTGCGAGTCCGGCGGCAACTGGTCGACGAACACCGGCAACGGTTACTACGGCGGCCTCCAGTTCTCGAACTCCAGCTGGGCAGCAGCGGGCGGCACCCAGTACGCCGCGCGTGCCGACCAGGCCTCCAAGGGCCAGCAGATCACCGCAGCCGAGAAGCTTCTCGCCCTCCAGGGCCCGGGTGCCTGGGCCTGCGCCGGCGCCGGCAACCTGACCGCCGGCGGCTCCGCTGCCGACGTCGACACCAGTGGCTCGGGCGACGCCCCGGCCGCGCAGCCGAAGGCCGCCCCGAAGCCGCAGGCCCCGCAGCAGCAGGCGCAGCCGAAGGCCGCTCCCAAGCCGCAGCCGAAGCCGGAGACGCAGACCGTCCAGCCGCAGCAGAAGTCCACCGGCTCGGGCAACTACACCGTGAAGTCGGGCGACACGCTCGCGAAGATCGCCGACGCTCACGGTTCCAGCTGGAAGTCCGTCTACGAGAACAACAAGTCGACCGTAGGCGGCGACGCCGACCTGATCTTCCCGGGCCAGAAGCTCTCCGTCTGAGCCGTCCAGGACTGATCACCCCATAAAGACCCCCTGACCGGGTGCGCCCTCCCCCGAGCGCATCCGGTCAGGGTTTTTTCGCGCGGATTCGGCTCGGTTTCCGCTCGGTTTTCCGCTGGGACGCCGTCTCGCTGAACGGGCGACCGACCGGTCACCCCGCCGGTGCGGCTAGGCTCATGCCGCAAGAGCCAAGAGACTTTCTTCTGAATCTCACAGCTACATGTCACAGCCTGAAGGAGACACTCGTGCCGTCGATCGACGTCGTCGTAGCCCGCGAGATCCTCGACTCGCGAGGCAACCCCACGGTCGAGGTCGAGGTTGGCCTCGACGACGGCAGCACCGGCCGTGCTGCCGTCCCCTCCGGCGCCTCCACCGGCGCCTTCGAGGCCCTCGAACTCCGTGATGGTGACAAGGCCCGGTACGGCGGCAAGGGTGTGGAGAAGGCCGTCCTCGCCGTCATCGAGCAGATCGGCCCGGAGCTCGTCGGGTACGACGCCACCGAGCAGCGCCTGATCGACCAGGCGATGTTCGACCTGGACGCCACCCCGGACAAGTCCTCGCTCGGCGCGAACGCCATCCTCGGCGTCTCGCTGGCCGTCGCGCACGCCGCCTCCGAGGCCTCCGACCTGCCGCTCTTCCGCTACCTCGGCGGTCCGAACGCGCACGTCCTGCCGGTCCCGATGATGAACATCCTGAACGGCGGGTCGCACGCCGACTCGAACGTGGACATCCAGGAGTTCATGATCGCCCCGATCGGCGCGGAGTCCTTCTCCGAGGCCCTGCGCTGGGGCGCCGAGGTCTACCACACGCTCAAGGGCGTGCTCAAGGAGCGCGGCCTGTCCACCGGTCTGGGCGACGAGGGCGGCTTCGCGCCGAACCTCGCCTCCAACCGCGAGGCGCTCGACCTCATCCTCGAAGCCATCACGAAGGCCGGCTACACCCCGGGCCAGGACTTCGGTCTCGCGCTCGACGTCGCCGCCTCCGAGTTCTTCGACGACGGCGTCTACACCTTCGAGGGCAAGGCTTGCACCGCCGAGGAGATGACGGCCTACTACGCCGAGCTCGTGGAGGCGTACCCGATGGTCTCCATCGAGGACCCGCTCAACGAGGAGGACTGGGACGGCTGGCAGGCCCTCACCGAGCAGCTCGGTGACAAGGTCCAGATCGTCGGCGACGACCTCTTCGTCACCAACCCGGTCCGGCTGGCCCGCGGCATCGAGAACGGCATCGCCAACTCGCTGCTGGTCAAGGTCAACCAGATCGGCTCGCTGACCGAGACCCTCGACGCGGTCGAGCTCGCCCAGCGCAGCGGCTACAAGTGCATGATGTCGCACCGCTCCGGTGAGACCGAGGACGTCACCATCGCCGACCTCGCCGTCGCCACCAACTGCGGCCAGATCAAGACCGGCGCCCCGGCCCGCTCGGACCGTGTCGCCAAGTACAACCAACTGCTGCGCATCGAGGAGATCCTCGACGACGCCGCGGTGTACGCGGGCCGCAGCGCCTTCCCGCGCTTCAAGGGCTGACCGGCCCGCGGCGCTGAGCGTTGACGCTGAACCCGCGGGCCCGGATGGGCTCAGCGGGTTCAGCGGTTCAGCGCATCTCCCCGGCCACGGTTTCGTACCGTGGTCGGGCGCTTTGCTTCCGTAGACTCGGCCGGGACTCCGGCCGGCGTTCGGGGCTCGGCCGACTCGACAGACTTGTGAGACCCGTGCAGAGCAGAGCGGGACGCAGCGCAGCGTCCGTATGTGACCCCAGGGGAGGCGACGTGGCCGCGGACCGGTTCTCCACCGCGACCAGGCTCAAGGCGCTCGGTGAGCAGGCCGCGGCGCGGGTCTACCGCGCCCGCCCGCCGCGCCGCAGCCGGCTGACCGGCCGGGCGGCGATGCTCGCGCTGGTGGTCTGCTCGCTGGTGGTCGCGCTCGCCTACCCGATGCGCCAGTACATCTCGCAGCGCTCGGCGGTCGCCGATCAGCGGCAGCTCGCCGAGCAGGCCCGCGAGCAGGTCAAACGGCTGCGCGAGCAGAAGGCCCGCTGGCAGGACCCGGAGTACGTGGAGCGGCAGGCGCGCGAGCACCTGCACTACGTACGGCCCGGTGAGACGGGCTACACCGTGGTGGACGGCAGCGGCCGCGGCAGGCGGCTCACCGGCGACGGCACCGCCGACCGCCCCTGGTACTCCGACCTCTGGGACGGCGTCGACTCCGCCGACGACGCGCGGCGCTGACCGCTACGCCGCTCGCCGCCCCCGCCGCAGCTCGCCGACCCCCGCAGCTCGCTGACCCCCGCCGCCGCTCGCCGCCCCGCGCACCCGGTTGATCACCCCGATCACTCGCACCAGGAAGACTTCATGGACACGCCCCCGCCGAAGACCGATCCCACCCCGCCCAGCGACGCGGACATCCTCGCGTTCAAGGAGCAGCTGGGCCGCCCGCCGCGTGGTCTGCGCGCGATCGCGCACCGCTGCCCCTGCGGCCATCCGGACGTCGTCGAGACGGCCCCCCGGCTGCCGGACGGCACGCCCTTCCCGACCCTCTACTACCTGACCTGCCCGCGGGCCGCGTCCGCGATCGGCACGCTGGAGGCGGACGGCGTCATGAAGGAGATGACGGCCCGCCTCGCGACCGACCCCGAGCTGGCCGCGGCCTACCGCGCCGCGCACGAGGACTACCTCACCCGCCGCGACGCCATCGAGGTGCTGGTGGGCTTCCCGAGCGCCGGCGGCATGCCGGACCGGGTCAAGTGCCTGCACGTCCTGGTCGGCCACTCGCTGGCGGCCGGCCCCGGCGTGAACCCACTGGGCGACGAGGCCATCGCGATGCTGCCCGAGTGGTGGCGCAAGGGCCCGTGCGTCGGCCGGGGCGAGGGCGCTGCCTGTGACGGTGCCGCCGATGTGACCGCGCCGACCGCCGCCATGGAAGGAGACACCCCGTGACCCGTGTGGCCGCCGTCGACTGCGGTACGAACTCGATCCGGCTGCTCGTCGCCGACGCGGACCCGCGGACCGGCGAGATCAAGGACCTGGACCGCCGGATGACCATCGTCCGGCTCGGCCAGGACGTGGACCGTACGGGCCGGCTCGCCCCCGAGGCGCTGGAGCGGACCTTCGCCGCCTGCCGCGAGTTCGCCGGCGTCATCGAGGAGCTGGGCGCCGAGCGGGTGCGCTTCGTGGCGACCTCGGCCTCCCGCGACGCCGAGAACCGCGAGGACTTCGTGCGGGGCGTCGTGGACATCCTCGGCGTCGAGCCTGAGGTGATCAGCGGCGACCAGGAGGCGGAGTTCTCCTTCACCGGCGCCACCAAGGAGCTGAAGGCCGGCCACCTCACCCCGCCGTACCTGGTCGTGGACATCGGCGGTGGCTCGACCGAGTTCGTGATCGGGGACGGCGCGGTGGACGCCGCCCGTTCGGTGGACATCGGCTGCGTCCGGCTGACCGAGCGGCACCTGACCGCGGCCGACGGCACCCGGGTCGACCCGCCGACGCTCGGCCGGATCACCGCGATCAAGGCCGACATCACGGCGGCGCTCGACCTCGTGGAGCAGAGCGTCCCGCTCGCGCGGGCCGGCACGCTGGTCGGCCTGGCCGGGTCCGTCACCACCGTGGCCGCGATCGCCCTCGGCCTCAAGGAGTACGACTCCGCCGCGAACCACCACTCCCGGATCCCGCTGGACCGGGTCCGTGAGATCACCGGCGAACTGCTCAGCTCCACGCACGCGCAGCGCGCGGCGATCGAGGTGATGCACCCGGGCCGGGTGGACGTGATCGCGGCCGGCGCGCTCATCCTGCTCTCGGTGATGGAGCGCAGCGGCGCGCGGGAGGTCGTGGTCAGTGAGCACGACATTCTGGACGGGATCGCCTGGAGCATCGCCTGAGGGAGGCCGGTCCGGCCCGCTCGCCGGACGCTCGGCCGACCTGATGCGGACCTGATGCGGACCTGATGCGGACCTGATGCCGACCTGATCCAGCCCCCGCAGGCCCCCCGGACCGACCCCTTCCAGGGGCCGCGAAAGGTCCTCGCGGGGGCCGGCTCACCCGGCCGCCGGAGCAACTTCGTGAATTCCTTCACATGAAAAAGACGCCCGTCGGCCGCACTTTGCCGCCTTCATGGCTGGAATGACGTTCCAAGCGCCCCTCCGGGCCCGGTGCGGGACCGTTTCGGGCGTGTGAACAGAGGGCTCGCGGCGGCGTTGGTCCAGTGTTGTGAGGGGTGATAAGCACTGCTCAGTGAGGGTGTCCAACGGCCCGGGAAGCCTTGTGGTTCCTGGTCCGCGCTGTGCTTTGGATCACTGCGGCGGCGGAGTGTAGCAGAGGGTGGGAAGCAGCTTGTGAAGGGGCTCACGAGCGATGCCCCTGGGGGTGCTGGATACTCGATTGCATGAGCACCACGGAGCGTCCCCGAATCCTCGTAGTAGGCGGTGGGTACGTCGGCCTGTACGCGGCGCGGCGCATCCTGAAGAAGATGCGTTACGCAGAGGCGACCGTGACGGTCGTCGATCCGCGTTCGTACATGACGTACCAGCCCTTCCTGCCCGAAGCTGCCGCCGGCAGCATCTCCCCCCGCCACGTCGTGGTGCCGCTGCGGCGCGTGCTCCCGAAGGCGGAGGTCCTCACCGGTCGTGTCACCACGATCGACCAGGACCGCAAGGTCGCCTCGATCACGCCGATCGTGGGCGAGGCCTACGAGCTGCCCTTCGACTACCTGGTCGTCGCGCTCGGCGCGGTCTCCCGCACCTTCCCGATCCCCGGCCTGGCCGAGAACGGCATCGGTATGAAGGGTGTGGAGGAGGCCATCGGTCTTCGCAACCACGTCCTGGAGCAGCTGGACAAGGCCGACTCGACGGCCGACGAGGATGTCCGCCGCAAGGCGCTGACCTTCGTCTTCGTCGGCGGTGGCTTCGCGGGTGCGGAGACCATCGGCGAGGTCGAGGACATGGCGCGGGACGCCGCCAAGTACTACACGAACGTCAAGCGCGAGGACATGCGCTTCGTGCTCGTCGACGCCGCGGACAAGATTCTTCCCGAGGTCGGCCCCGAGCTCGGCAAGTGGGGGCTCGAACACCTCCAGAAGCGCGGCATCGAGGTCTACCTCTCCACGTCGATGGAGTCCTGCGTCGGCGGCCACGTCGTGCTGAAGAACGGCCTTGAGGTCGACTCCAACACGCTCGTGTGGACCGCCGGTGTGAAGCCCAACCCGGTGCTCGCCCGCTACGGCCTCCCGCTCGGCCCGCGTGGCCACGTGGACACCGCCGCGACGCTGCAGGTGCAGGGCACGGACTACGTCTGGGCCGCGGGCGACAACGCCCAGGTGCCCGACCTCGCCGCCGGCGAGGGCAAGTGGTGCCCGCCGAACGCCCAGCACGCGCTGCGTCAGGCCAAGGTCCTCGGCGACAACGTGATCTCCGGGATGCGCGGCTTCCCGCAGCAGACCTACAAGCACGCGAACAAGGGCGCCGTCGCGGGCCTGGGCCTGCACAAGGGCGTCGCGATGGTCGTCATCGGCAAGACCAAGATCAAGATCAAGGGCCGGCTCGCGTGGTACTTCCACCGCGGCTACCACGGCATGGCGGTCCCCACCTGGAACCGCAAGATCCGGGTGCTGGCCGACTGGACGCTGGGGATGTTCCTCAAGCGCGAGGTCGTCTCGCTCGGCGCCATGGAGAACCCCCGCGAGGAGTTCTACGAGGCGGCCCGCCCGGTCGAGGCTCCCGCCGCCAAGGCGGCCCCGGCCGACGAGAAGGCCAAGGCCTCCTAGCGCCGCCGCGGTAGGGGCGGCTCGACCGCCGCCCGTACCGCCCGTACGACATGTACCGCCTGAAGGCGCCCGCCGAATTCCGTGGTGTGGGCGCCTTCAGTCGTTCCCGGGCGCGAGACGGCGCGACCGGCCCAGGGAGGGCGCTCGCGAGCCGCCGGCGGGACGTCCACGCCTACGGGGAGCGCGCCGGCAGGCGCCGCTTCGCGCCAATATCCTTGGTGGCTACATCTTTTTACCTTTCCCATACGCGCCGATGGGACTGCGCGGGCCCCCCTCTGCTGTTTAAGTGATGAAGGACCTGTCTGGATCTGCCATCACGGAGGTGTGCGACATGGCCGACGCCGCGCCGCGGCTGACCGCTCTCGTCGAGCAAGTACTGGGGGTGCGGACGCCTGTCCGCATCCGCGCGTGGGACAACAGCGAAGCGGGCCCCCCGGGCGCCCCGACGTTGGTCGTACGGCACCGGCGCGCCCTGCGCCGGCTGCTCTGGAAGCCGAGCGAACTCGGCCTCGCCCGCGCCTGGGTGGCCGGGGAGATCGAGATCGAGGGCGATCTCTACGAGGCTCTGGACCTGCTCGCCGGACTGATCTGGGAGCGCGACGACGACGCGCCCCGGCCCAAGCCCGCCGTCCTGCTGGACGCCGGGCGCGAACTCCTCTCCCTCGGCGGCCCCTGGCCGCCCCCGGCCCCGCCGCGCGAGGAGGCCCGCCGGCACCTCGGACCGCTGCACTCGCTGCGCCGTGACCGGCACGCCATCAGCCATCACTACGACGTGGGCAACGAGTTCTACCAGCTGGTGCTGGGGCCCTCGATGGTCTACTCGTGCGCCTACTGGGACGGCCCCGAAGCCACCCTGGAGGACGCACAGGCCGCCAAGCTCGACCTGATCTGCCGCAAGCTGGCGCTCCGCCCCGGCCAACGGCTGCTCGACGTCGGCTGCGGCTGGGGCGCGCTGGTGCTGCACGCGGCGCGCGAGTACGGCGTGCGCGCCCTGGGCATCACCCTCTCCGAGGAGCAGGCCGCGTACGCCCGCAAGCGCGTCGCGGACGAGGGACTGACGGACCGTATAGAGATCCGGGTGCAGGACTACCGGGAACTGCGGCCCGGGGTGGAGGGGGCCTACGACGCCGTCTCCTCGATCGGGATGGCCGAGCACGTCGGCTCCGCCCAGTACGCGGAGTACGCCACCGCCCTGTACGACCTGCTGAAGCCCGGCGGGCGGCTGCTCAACCACCAGATCGCGCGCCGCCCCGAGCGGAACGAGGAGACGTACGAGATCGACGAGTTCATCGACCGCTACGTCTTCCCGGACGGCGAGCTGGCACCGGTGGGGCGGACCGTCCTGCAACTGGAGGAGGCCGGCTTCGAGGTGCGCGACGTGGAAGCGCTGCGCGAGCACTACGCGCTGACGCTCCGCCAGTGGGTGACCAATCTGGAAGCCGACTGGAAGCGGGCGGTACGGCTCACCTCGCCGGGCCGGGCCCGCGTCTGGAAGCTGTACATGGCGGCCTCGGCGCTCGCCTTCGAGCGCAACCGGATAGGGGTCAACCAGGTGCTCGCCGTCCGCGCGTCGGAGGGCGGAGCCGCCGGGATGCCCCCTGTCGCGCGGGAGTGGCGCGGCTGAGGACATAGCTGGGAGCGCGGGAAAGCCGTACGGCCCGGAGCGATGGACGCTCCGGGCCGTACGGCTTCGCGGGGGGCACGCGAGAAGGGGGAGTGCGCAGGGGGCGCGGGCGAGCCGCCGCGCGCCCGCCCGGCTACTCGGCCTTGATCGCCTCCAGCGCGTTCAGCTTCGCCGCGCGGCGGGCCGGCCAGAGCGCGGCCAGCACGCCGACCAGACCGGCGAGCAGCAGGAACACGAGGATCCGGGTGTACGGGACCTGCATCGTGTACGTCGCCAGCGAGTCGGCGATGGAGGTTCCCGCGGCCCAGCCGAGGAAGAGTCCCAGGCCGATGCCGAGCACCGCGCCGAACAGCGAGATGACGATCGACTCCAGCCGGACCATCCGCTTGACCTTCGAGCGGTCGAGGCCGATCGCCCGCAGCATCCCGATCTCGTGCTTGCGCTCGAAGACCGACATGGCCAGCGTGTTGATGACGCCGAGCACCGCGATCAGGATGGCCATCGCGAGCAGCCCGTAGAGCATGTTCAGCATCAGATTGATCATCTGGCCGATCTGCGCGCTGATCGCTTCCTTGTCGTGCACCTGGACGGCCGGGTTCTCACCGAGCGCCTTGACGATGCTGTCCTCGGCCGCCGCGCTCGGGCCGTCCTTCATCTTCAGCATGACCTGCGCGTCGGCGGCCTCGTCCCGGTGCTTGTCGACGATCGGGGTGTCCAGGAAGACGCCCTGGATCATCTCGTTGCCCTTGTAGACACCGGCGACCTTGAGCTGCTCGGTCTTGTCGTCGTCGAACTTCACCGGGAAGCTGTCGCCGGGCTTGAGGTGCTGCTTGTCGGCGGTCTTCTGGTCGATGAGTGCGCCGGCGCCGGTCATCCCGGCGAAGGAGCCGCTGGAGAAGTCGAGGTTGAGCAGCTTGTCGACGGACTTGGCGTCGACCCCGGTGAGGGTGCTGTACTCGCCGTCGATCTCGCCGTACGCGGTGCGCAGCGGGCTCGACGCCTCGACGTCGGGCAGCTTGTCGAGCGTCTCGCGGACCTTGGGGGAGAGCGGCGAGAAGTTGGCCATGCTGATCTGGTAGTCGGCCTTGAGCGAGCCCACGGCCATCTTGTCGATGGCGCCCTGCATGGAGGTGGCGAGCACCGTCATCGAGGTGATGAGGGTCAGGCCGATCATCAGGGCCGCGGCGGTGGAGGCGGTGCGGCGCGGGTTGCGCAGCGCGTTCAGCCGGGCCAGCTTGCCGGCGACGCCGAAGCGGTTGAGCACGAGCCCCGCCGCGGCGATGACCGGGCGGGAGAGCAGCGGGGTGAGCACGATGACGCCGATGAGGCAGAACACCGCGCCGCCCGCGAGGAACCCCTTGCCGTCCTTGCCGATCGCGACGCCCATGAAGACCAGGGCCGCGCCGAGGGCGGTGATGATCGAGCCGATGGTGTTGCGTACGACCAGGCCGCGGGTGGTGGGCGAGGCGTGCACGCTGTTCATCGCGGCGACCGGCGGGATCTTCCCGGCGCGGCGGCCGGGCAGCCAGGCGGCGAGCATGGTGACCACGACGCCGATGAGCAGCGCGTACAGGCCGGTGCTCGGGGCGATGACGAGCGGGCCGTCGGGCATCGAGGCGCCGGCCGCGTTGAGCCCGGCCCGCATGGCGACGGCGACGCCGATGCCGGTGATGAAGCCGGTCACCGAGGCCACCAGGCCGACGATGAGCGCTTCGAGCAGCACCGAGCGGGTCACCTGGCGGCGGGACGCGCCGATGGCGCGCATCAGCGCCAGTTCCTTGGTGCGCTGGGCGACCAGCATGGTGAACGTGTTGGCGATGATGAAGATGCCGACGAAGAGCGCGATGCCCGCGAAGTAGAGCAGGACCTGGCCGAGGGCGCCGGTCTCGTCGGCGATCTGGGTGGCCTGCTCGTCGGCGAGCGCCTTGCCGGTGACGACGTCGGCGTCCTCGGGCAGGATCTTCTCGACCGAGCTCTTGAGGGCGGCGTCGGAGGTGCCGGCCGCGGCCTTGACCGTGATCTCGTCGTAGTCGGAGCTTGCGGCGAGCACCTTGCGCGCGGTGGCGTTGTCGAACAGCACCAGGCTGCCGCCGGCCGCGACGCTGCCGTCGTCGGTGTCGAAGACGCCGGTGACCTTCTGCTTCATCACCGGGCCGTCGGTGGAGACCCGTACGGTGTCGCCGGCCTTGTAGCCGGTGCGCTCGGCGGTCCTGCTGTCGAGCGCGACCTCGGTGGCGGCCTTGGGGGCGCGGCCTTCGGTGAAGGTGTAGCGGGTGTCCTTCCCGTTCTTGTCCGGGAAGTAGTTGGCGCCGCTGCTGCCCCACTCGCCGCCGACCAGCTTGCCCTTCTTGTCGGCGAGCGCGGTGAAGCCGGTGACGGTGCCGGCCGCCGAGTCGGCGCCGGGCAGCGCCTCGATCTTCTTCAGCAGGCCGTCGGTCAGCGTCTGCTTCTGCTGCTTGCCGTCCTGGTCGGCGGGGTCGCTGTAGCCGCCGTTCTTCTGGACGGCGACGGAGACGTTCTCGAAGCTCTTCGCGGATTTGTTCTTGAAGGCTTGGCCGATGGTGTCGGTGAAGACCAGGGTGCCGGAGACGAAGGCGACGCCGAGCATGACGGCGAGCACGGTCATCAGCAACCTGGCCTTGTGCGCGAGCACATTGCGCAAGGCGGTACGGAACATGGAGGAGTCAGTCCTGACAGAAAGGGGCCGGCGGGACGGGCGGGTTACGGGTCGGGCTCAGCTGGTGCGGCCCTTGGCCTCGAACTGCTTCATCCGGTCGAGCACCGAGTCGGCGGTCGGCCCGTACACCTCGTCCACGATCCGCCCGTCCGCCAGGAAGATCACCCGGTCCGCGTAGGACGCGGCCACCGGGTCGTGCGTGACCATGACCACGGTCTGCCCCAGCTCCCGCACCGAGTTGCGCAGGAAGCCCAGCACCTCGGCGCCGGAGCGCGAGTCCAGGTTGCCGGTCGGCTCGTCCGCGAAGATGATCTCCGGCTTGCTCGCCAGCGCCCGCGCCACGGCCACCCGCTGCTGCTGGCCGCCCGACAGCTCGGTGGGACGGTGCTTGAGCCGGTCCGCGAGGCCGACCGTGCGCACCACCTTGTCCAGCCACTCCTTGTCGGGCTTGCGGCCGGCTATGTCCATCGGCAGCGTGATGTTCTCCAGCCCGTTGAGGGTGGGGAGCAGGTTGAACGCCTGGAAGATGAAGCCGATCTTGTCGCGGCGCAGCTGGGTGAGCGCCTTGTCCTTGAGCGAGGTCAGCTCGGTGTCGCCGATCCGCGCGGAGCCCGAGGAGATGGAGTCGAGGCCCGCGATGCAGTGCATCAGGGTCGACTTGCCGGAACCCGAGGGGCCCATGATCGCGGTGAATTCGGCCTGCCGGAAGTCGACGGAGACGTTGTCCAGCGCGACCACCTGGGTCTCGCCCTGGCCGTAGACCTTGGAAAGATCCGTGGCGCGGGCGGCCACCGTGGTGGGGCGAGCGGCGGTCGGAACGCCGGTGGTGGAGGTGGTCACGAGGAAGGGCTCCTGTCGGGCGGTGCGGCGGGTGCGTTCTGGGACTCTCCTATCGTGGGGGCGGGAAACGCCGCCGGGGTCAGCCCCTGCGTTCGTTCCGGGGGGAGACTCACGACGTAGCCGGAGGCCCCCGGCTCCTCCTCTGGTATGACGGCGACCCTGAGGTCCCGGGCGGCAGGGAGTGCCCGCAAAGCGTCCGGAGGAGCCGCCCGGGGGGCGTTCGGGCGTCGAATTTCCGTCATTCCCGTTTTGCGCGCGTGACCGGGGTGCGAACTGGGTGGACCGGCCCCAGGCATGTGCCGTTGGCCCGTACCGCTTGCTGATGCACCCTCAGTTGCCAATAAAATAAGACAACCTCAAGCGGCTGCTCCGCTGTTCGGGTGCCGCCCCGGATAGGCTCGTACCGCTCTCCATGGGGAGGGCCGTGCGCAGTTCGTGCGGTCCGGGAGCCCCTGCCCGGATGGTGGAATGCAGACACGGCGAGCTTAAACCTCGCTGGCCTTCGGGCCGTGCCGGTTCAAGTCCGGCTCCGGGCACGCCATGGACGCGCCGCGCACTCTGTGTGCCGAATCTGTCGCGCAAAGTTCTCAGTGGTTTCCCCCGAAGATCCTCCTCAGGCATCAGGGTGCTTTTTTTGCTCACCCATTACTCTTGACGCAAGGTCGCGCACGGTGGCCATGGAGGAGTGAGATGAGGAGCAGCAACCCGGTCTTCTCGCGACGGGGGTTCAGCCGCGACAACGGCTACGCGGGATTCAACGCGCAGCAGGCCGGGGGCCCCGCCGCAGTTCAGGGTGGTAACCCGTACGCCGGCGCGGGCCCGCAGGCCCAAGGTGGCAACCCGTACGCGCAGGGCGCCAACAACCCCTACGCCCAGGGCGGTCAGAACCTGACCCCCGAGCAGCTCCGGCAGACGCCGGGAGCCCCGCCGCAGGCCGCCCGTATGACGATGGACGACGTCGTCATGCGCACCGGCATGACGCTCGGCACCGTCATCGTCGGCGCGATCCTGGCCTGGGCGGTCCTGCCGGTCTCCCCGACCAGCTACGGCATCGCCATCGGCGCGGCGCTGATCGCCATGGTGCTGGGCCTGATCCAGGCCTTCAAGCGCAAGCCGGTACCCGCGCTGATCCTGGCCTACGCGGCCTTCGAAGGTGTCTTCCTCGGCGCGCTCAGCGAGATTTTCAATGAGCGCTGGAACGGCATCCCCATGCAGGCGGTGCTGGGCACCATGGCGGTCTTCGCCGCGGCGCTCATCGTCTACAAGACGGGACTGGTCCGGGTAAACCGGCGGTTCTACAACATCGTGATGACCGCCGCGATCGGCTTCGTGCTGCTCACGGCGGTGAACCTGCTGTTCGCCGTGTTCGGCGGCGGCGACGGCCTCGGCTTCCGCAGCGGTCCGCTCGGCATCGTCTTCGGCGTCGTCGGCGTCGTGCTCGGCGCCTGCTTCCTGCTGATGGACTTCAAGCAGGTCGAGGACGGCATCGCCTACGGCGCTCCGCGCGAGGAGTCCTGGCTCGCGGCCTTCGGGCTGACCCTCACCCTGGTGTGGATCTACCTGGAGCTGCTGCGGCTCATCGCGATCCTGCGCGGCGACTGACCTACGGTCGGTAGCCAGTGAAGGGCCTCACCGGGACGGCGTCCCGGTGAGGCCCTTCGTCGTGCGGGTGACTCGCTGTACGGGGGGAGAGTCGTGAGGTCTGTGTCGTGATGTCGGGGGAGTGGGCCGCGTACCCGCGCTCAGAGCCTGCGGGCCGCTCGCCTCAAGTCGTATTCGTGAATGATCGCTTTGGCGTGTCCGTAGGCGAGATCGTGCTCGCCGCGCAACCAGCTGACCTTCTCTTCGAAGCGGACGAGGGTGGGGCCTTCCTCTACGGTGCGAAGCCACTCGGAGACTTCGCGGCCGGTGCATTGGGGGATGCGGGAGAGCAGGTTCCGGTGGGTCTCGGGGGAGAAGACTTGGGACATCGGCGCCTCCGATAAGAAATCCTTCATGTCACCGTGCCTGAGCCTTGGGTTGTTGGCAACAGTGCGGAAGCGGCGCATAGGCTCGGGCCGTGCTTGATACGACACCACTGCTGATCGCCGTAGACCGGCTCGCCGACCGTCTGCGCGCGCTCCCCCAGAGCGCGCTGAACCGTGGAGCGGCGGTGGAGGGGCTGGCGCTGGCGCGGGAACTGGCGGCCCGCGCGCAGCGGCTGGAGAGCCCGCGGAGCGAGCCGCGGGAGCTGCCGGACGCGGGGGCGTTCGCGGTGGCGGACCAGGTGGCCGTCACCGGCCACGACCTGGGCAGGGCGCTGCGGAGCGCTCCCGGCGGGGAAGCGGAGCTGGCCGGCGCGGTCGCGCTCGTCGCGGCCTCCGCCAAGCGCTGCGGCCTCTGAGCCCGGGCCTGCCGGAGCGGGGGCGCGGGCTTGCGGGCGCGCGCCGGGCGCGAAGGGCGTGCCAACCGGCGCGGGCACGCGGGGCGCGATTCACCCGGACTCACCCGGGCGCGGACTGCCCCTGGCGCGGACTGCCCCGGGGGCGACCCACATGGCCGCGGCTCACATGGAGGCGGCTCACATGGAGGCGATGACCCGGTCCGCGAGCACATAGACGTTCTCGCGGCCGTAGCCGAAGGTCAGCGCGTACGCGCCGGCGATGCCGGAGCCGCCCAGCAGGACGGGGGCCGGTCCGGTCCGCAGCGCCTCGGCGAGCTGTTCGGCGGTCTCGCGGTGGCCCGGGGTCATGCAGATCGTGGTGCCGTCGCTGAAGACGTACACGTCGAGGGTGCCCAGCGGGCCGGGGCGCACGTCGGCGAGCGGGACGCGGTCCTCCGCCAGCTCGGCGAGCCGGGCGATGGTGCGGTCGTGGTCCGCGACGGTCGGCGAGGGGATGCCGCCCGGATGGCCGGCGTTGGGGTTCGGGCCGCCGCCGGGGTTGGCCTTTGACGGGTGTGAGGGGTGCCTGCGGCGGGCCGCGGCGCGTTCGGGGGACTCCTCGGTCTCCGCGACCTCGGCGGGCTCCAGCGCCTCGACGCTCTCGAAGGACTCCACGATCTCGTCGTACTCGTCCAGCTGGCCGGTGCCGAGCAGCGGCTCCAGACCGGCGAAGTCGGCCTGCCGGGGCACGTAGGCCGGGCCGTCCGGTGCGCCGTCCAGCAGACTGTCGTCGCCCATGCCGGCGTATCCGCCGAGCAGCGAGGGCGCGTCGGCGGCGTCGCGCGCCTCCTGGGCGGCCCAGAAGGCGCGCGCCTCGGCGAGTTCGCGCTCGCGCTCCTCGGCCAGTGCGTCGGCGACGGCGGCCCGTATCTCGGCGACGGGGGTGGCGCGGGCCGCGGGGACCGTGGCGCCGTCGAGGGCGGTGCTGTCGGCCTGACGGGCGGCGGCGAGTTCGGCGTGCAGCTCGCAGAGCTGACGGCGCACACCGCGGGCGGTGCACAGCGCGGCGGCTCCCAGCACCACGGCGGTGGTGGCGGCCAGCGGCAGGGCAAGAGAGATGGCGCTCACTGTCGTACTCCCGATTGCAGATGATCCCCCGACTTCCTACATCAGCCTGCGCTCTCGTGCTGAACGTTCCCAGTGTGCTTTGTCCCGAATTAGGGGGTCCTTTAGTCCTCATGCGTTCGGGTGATAACGCCCCTGACCTGCGAAAACAGAAATCCCCCAGGGCGTTGGTCACATCCTGGGGGACGTTCTGTCGCGATCAGGCGTCGGCCGGGGGCCGGCGCCGGGTCAGCTGAGCCGCTCGATGACCATGGCCATGCCCTGGCCGCCGCCGACGCACATGGTCTCCAGGCCGAACTGCTTGTCGTGCCACTGGAGAGAGTTGATCAAGGTGCCGGTGATCCGGGCGCCGGTCATCCCGAAGGGGTGGCCGATGGCGATGGCGCCGCCGTTGACGTTGACCCGGTCCAGGTCGAGACCCAGGTCCCGGTAGGACGGGATGACCTGCGCGGCGAACGCCTCGTTGATCTCCGCGAGGTCGATGTCGCCGATGGTCAGCCCGGCCCGCTTGAGCGCCTGCTTCGACGCCTCGACCGGGCCGTAGCCCATGATCTCGGGGGAGAGGCCGGAGACGCCGGTGGAGACGATCCGGGCGAGCGGGGTCAGGCCCAGTTCGCGCGCCTTGGTGTCGGACATGATCACCAGGGCCGCCGCACCGTCGTTGAGCGGGCAGCAGTTGGCCGCGGTGATGCCGCCGTCGGGCCGGAAGACCGGCTTGAGGCCCTGCACGCCTTCGAGGGTGACGCCGGCGCGCGGGCCGTCGTCGGCCGAGACGACCGTGCCGTCGGGCGTGGTGACCGGCGTGATCTCGCGCTGCCAGAAGCCGTCCGCGATGGCCTTCTCGGCGAGGTTCTGCGAGCGGACGCCGAACTCGTCCATCTCCTGACGGGTGACGCCCTTGATCCGGGCCAGGTTCTCGGCGGTCTGCCCCATCGCGATGTAGGCGTCGGGGACGATTCCGTCCTCGCGGGGGTCGTGCCAGTCGGAGTCGGGGGCCGACTGGGCGGCGCGTTCGGCGGTACGGGCCTCGGCGTCCGCGAAGAGCGGGTTGTGGGTGCCGGGCATGCCGTCCGAGCTGCCGTTGATCTGGCGGGACACCATCTCGACGCCGGCCGAGATGAACACGTCGCCCTCGCCCGCCTTGATCGCGTGCAGCGCCATCCGGGAGGTCTGCAGCGACGAGGAACAGTAGCGGGTGACGGTGCAGCCGGGCAGGTGGTCCATGCCCATCTGCACCGCGATGATCCGGCCCAGGTTGTGGCCCTGCTCACCGCCGGGGAGGCCGCAGCCCAGCATCAGGTCGTCGATGTCGCGGGGGTCGAGCTCGGGCACCTTGGCGAGCGCGGCCTTGATGATTTCGGCGGTCAGATCGTCGGGGCGCAGATCCTTGAGCGAGCCCTTGAAGGCGCGGCCGATCGGGGAACGGGCGGCTGAGACGATCACGGCTTCGGGCATTACGGCTCCGTAAGGGCGAGAAGGCAGGACTGTGTGGGAAGTTACCCGCACGTACCGCCCTGGTCACGGTTGTGGCCGTGTGATGCGGGACTCTTTTCTAAGCGCTCGCTCAGTTCGTGCGGGGCGGCTCGGGCACCGGGCCGTGGGGAGACGGGCGCGGCGCGTCGCGCGACGGCTCGTGGGGAGGCGCGCACGACGGCCCGCGCGCCGGCTTGCGAGCGCGCCCGCCGCCCGGCCGGGCGCGCCTCCGCTGCCCGTGACAGCGGCCCGCGCGCGCCGCCCCTCCGCGGAGGTGGGGCGCGGCCGGCCTCGTACGCGGACCGGGCTCCCGTCAGGAGCGCGTACCGGTGTCCGTGGCCTGGACGGTCCTGACGAGGCGGTCGTTCTGGTCGTACTGGCGCGAGGTCCCGGAGCTGGTGAAGGTGTCGCCGTCCTGGACGGCGCTCTGGCTGACGTCCACCCAGCCGAGGTAGTTGCCGTTCGGGTCGAACATCGGCTCGCTGATCCGGAAGGTGAAGCGGTTCGGCCCCGTAGGGGTCCAGGCGCCGGCTCCGCCGAAGACGAGGAACGCCTTTCCCTTCGGGGTGAACTGCACGGTGCTCGTGTAGGTCTGGCCCTCGAACTGGACCTGCAACGCCCACTTGCCGACCGGCGTGCCCGCGGCCCGGGTCGCGCTGCTCGGTACGGCCCGCTCTGTGGCCTGAGCCGCCGCGGACACCCCGGCCATGGGCACCACGGCCAGCACGGCGGCCGCCGCGAACAAGGTCGCCCGTATCCTGGCCCGCTTGACTCCCGATCGGTTCATGCTGTTCCTTCCCCCGCGCTTGGCGCGTTTCCTGCGGTGTCTGACGAAAAACACCGTGCGACCTCGGCCTCAACGGACACTTGAGGATGGCTGCAGCGGGGCTGTGGGGACGAGCGGCGCGGAGCGCCGCGGGCGAGGGGCCGCGGCCTCAGTCGAACACGACCTCCCGGCCGCTGCCGCCGCCCGCCGCGACGAAGTCCCGCAGCGACTCGGCCTCCGCCAGCACCGCCGCGGTGTCCGCAGCGGACAGCGGCCGGAACGGTGAGACGCGCAGCCGATCGCCGTCCACCGCCCACGTGCCCCGCACGAAGCCGTCGACGAGGAAGGTGGGCCGCACCATCGCCTGCCCGGGAGCCACTGCCTTCCGGTCCCCGTCGCTGATCACCCGGGTCCGGTCGGCGTGGCCCAGCACGAGGTTGTCGAACGCGGGCAGGAACCGCGCCGGCACCGCCAGCCCCGGGTCCGCGAGCCGCGCGTCCGGCAGGTCGTAGAGCTCCTTGCCCGCCTCGTCGCGGTAGACGCGCAACTGGCCCCGCAGGCCCTCGACCACCTCGCGCAGCCGGGTGAGCCCGGACCACGCCTGGATGTCCATGACGCCGGCCGGACCGAATGCCACCAGATAGCGCTTGATCATGGTCTCGACCCGCGGCGCCGCCTCCAGCGGCCCGCCGAGCCAGTCCTCCGCGAGCACACACGGCACCGAACCGCGGTTCCCCCAGAGGCCGCTGGGCGGCGGATGCAGCAGCGCCAGCAGGAAGTGCGCCGAGCCGGCGAGCGCGCTCGCATGACGGCCGGGGAAGCGCTTGGCGAGCAGCCGGCCCAGCTCCGGGCGGGTGAGCGTGCGGCCCGCCATCTCCTCGCGCGCCACCGTCGCGAGTTCGGCCAGGTCCAGGCCGGCGATCTCCTTGCCGAAGCCCTGCCGGGGCGAGCGGTCCAGCATGGGCTGGACCAGCGGGCGCAGCCAGCGGAAGTCGTCCGCGGCGAGCAGATGCTGCGTCGTACGGACCACGGCGCCGCGCACCACGCTCCGGTCGTGCAGCAGCGCGGCCAGGTCGTCGTGCCGGAAGTCCGCCAGCCGGGTCCACAGCCCCACGTACGGCGCGTCGGGGTCCTGCCCCTGCACCGCGACGAGGTGTTCGACGGCGTCGAGTGCGGTGCGGGAGGACCGGCTCACCAGCCATTGCCGTTCGAGCAGAGTCCGGTTGAGGGTACGCACAGAGAGGGCGGGCATACCCTCCAGTATCGCCCGGACCGCTCGAGGCCCACTCGAATCGCGGCCCGCACGGCAGCCCCGGCAGCGGCCAGGCCATGCCGAGGCCGCCCGGAGGCCGGAGGGGACCAGGTCAGCCGGCGGCCGAGATCCTGACCGCGACATTGCCCTTGTACGCGCCCTTGAGCAGCGAGATGAGCGCGTCGGGGGCCGCCTCGATGCCGCCCTCCACGGTCGTGTGCGGGAACACGAACCGGCCCTCGCCGACCCAGGTGGCGAAGTGCTGGGTCCACGCCATGATCTGGTCCGGGGTGTGATAGCAGGCGAACGGCCGGATTTCGAGGTGCTTGGTGATCGCCGTCATGAGGTCGAGCCGGGGGTGCGCCTGGTCGCCGACCTGCGCGGACAGCGCCCCGCAGAGGGCGAACCTGGCGTGCGGCGCGGCGAGTTGGATCGCGGCCTCGAACTGCTCGCCGCCGACGTTGTCGAAGAACACGTTGATGCCGTCCGGCGCGAGCTCCCGGAGCCGGTCGATCACCGGACCGTCGTGGTAGTCGAACGCGGCGTCGAAGCCGAGCTCATTGACCAGGTAGTCGACCTTCTCCTTGCTGCCCGCGCTGCCGATCACCCGAGCCGCGCCGCGGCACTTCGCGATCTGGCCGGCCAAGGAGCCCACGCCGCCCGCCGCGCCGGAGACGAACACCACGTCGTCCTTGCCGGCCTTGGCGATGTCGGCCATGCCGTAGTACGCGGTGGGGCCCTGGCTCAGGTAGTACGCGGGGCTCGGGAACAGGTCGGGGTCGACCTTGAAGTACGACTGGGCGGGGCCGGAGGAGTACTCGCTCCACCCCGTCATCGACTGGACCACGTCGCCGACCGCGAGGTCGGGGCTGCTGGAGCGGACGACGGTGCCGAGCGCGCCGCCGCCGAGCCGCTCGCCGACCTGGAACGGCGGTACCGGCAGCTGGGAGTCGGTCCGCATGAGGTCCTGGTAGGCAGCCGCCAGCGGCAGCAGGTCCGTGCGGACGAGGACCTCGCCCTGGCCCGGCTCCGAGAGCTCCACCTCGGCGATGTCGAAGTGTCCCCGGGCGAGCTCGCCCGTCAGGTGCTCGGTCAGCCGGACTTCCCGGGCCGTCCTCGGAATCTCCGGAACCACTCCGCTGCTCATAAGTCTCCTTCGTACGTTCGCGTTCGCCGTGGCGGGAACAGTTCTCAGTAGTACCCCGCAGTCCGCTGGAGCCGCGCTCGCGCGGCGCTGGACCCGCGCGCCGTGGGCGGTGGCCGCACGCCGGGGTCGCACGTCCTCGCGCCCCCTGCCCGTACGCCGTGGCCGTACGCCCCCTCGCGCCCCCGCCGGTACGGCTGTTCCGGAGAAGCTCCAGGGACTCCCGAGGCGGCGGGCGCAGCCTGGCCCGACATACGTCCCAGAGGAGATTCGATGCGGGTCCTGTTCACCGTATGGCCCATGACCGCCCACCTGTACCCGACCATTCCGCTCGCCTGGGCCTTGCAGGGGGCGGGCCACGAGGTGTGCGTCGCCTCGCATCCCGCGCTGAGCGGGGCCATCACGGCGGCGGGGCTGACGGCGGTGCCGCTCGGCGGCGAGGACTCCATGCCGGCGCTGTCCTCGGTGGGCGACTTCATGCTCGACCAGCAGGAGCGGGATCTGCTCGCGAAGGCGCTGGACATCGATCCCGCCGACAAGCACGCCTGGCACATGTTCAGCTACTACACGCTGGCCTCCCTGCGGATCTTCCACACCGAGGGCGTACCCGCGGGAGCGCCCGCCCCCGGAGCGGACCGGCTGGTCGAATTCGCGAAGGACTGGCGGCCGGATCTGGTGCTGTGGGACCTGTGGCCCGCGGCGGCGGTCGCGGCGCGGGTGAGCGGGGCGGCGCACGCCCGGCTGCTGTGGGGGCCCGACTACTGCGGCTGGGCCCGCAACCGGTTCCTGGAGCGCGGCGGCCGGGACGGCACCGGCATCGAGGACCCGCTGGTGGAGGTCGTACGGCCGGTGGCCGAGCGGTACGGCGTGGAGGTCGACGACGAGCTGCTGCTCGGCCAGTGGACCGTCGACCCGACGCCGGCGCCGCTGCGGCTGCCCACCCGTACCCGGGTCGTGCCGGTCCGGCGGGTGCCGTACACCGGCGCGGCCGTCGTCCCCGACTGGCTGTACCCGCGCCCGGAGCGGCCCCGGGTGGCGCTGTCGCTGGGGGTGTCGGGCCGGATGTTCCAGAACGACGCGGCGCTGATCTCCGACATGCTGGAGATGGTGGCGGAGCTGGACGTCGAGGTGGTCGCCACCTTGAACGACGTACAGCTCGCGGGGCAGCGGGTCCCCGCCAATGTGCGCACGATCGACTACCTGCCGCTCAACCAACTGCTGCCCACCTGCTCGGCGATCGTCCACCACGGGGGCGGCGGCACGCTCGCCGCCGCCGTGGCCCAGCGGGTGCCGCAGCTCATCCTGGAGGAGGAAGGGGTGGAGGCCGCCGCGTACGCCTCGTATCTCACCGGGCACGGCGCGGGCCTGACCCTGAACCCCCGGGAGCAGTCGGTGCCGCAGATGCGCGAGCGGCTGGTACGGGTCCTGGAGGAGCCCGCGTTCCGGCGGGGCACCGAGGCGCTGCACGCGGACTGGCTGGCGATGCCCAGCCCGAACGACGTCGTGCCGGTCCTGGAGCGGCTGACGGCGCGGCACCAGCGGCGCGGCTGAGCGGCGCGGCGGCGCGCGGCACCGGGAGCGCGGCCGAGCCGCACGGCCGCGCGCCTCCCAAGCCCCCCGAACCACAAGCCGCCCCGAGCCAACCGCTTCACCGCCGAATTCACCGCCGAATTCACAGCCGAACGGCTCCCGCACCGGGGTGGACGATCCCCGGTGCGGGAGCCGTTCGGCATGACATGACCGGTCAGCTGTTCGCCCGTACGAACTCCTTGACCGACGCGATGACGTAATCGATCATCTCGTCGGTCAGCCCGGGGTAGACGCCGACCCAGAAGGTCCCCTCGGTGACGATGTCGCTGTTGGTCAACTCGCCGACGACGCGGTGGGGTTGCTCGGCGTAGGCGGGGTGCCGGGTCAGATTGCCGGCGAACAGCCGCCGGGTGCCGATCTTCCGGTCCTCCAGGAAGGACACCATCGCCGACGCGGAGAACGGCGCGTCCGGGTCCACCGTGAGCACGAAGCCGAACCAGCTCGGGTCGCTGCGCGGCGTCGCCTCCGGGAGCAGCAGATGCGGCACGCCGTCGAGCCCGGCCCGCAGCCGGCTCCAGTTGTGCCGCCGCGCCTCGACGAAGGAGTCGAGTTTGTCGAGTTGACTGAGGCCCAGAGCCGCCTGGAGGTCGGTCGCCTTGAGGTTGTAACCGACGTGCGAGTAGATGTACTTGTGGTCGTAGCCCTCGGGCAGCGTGCCCAGCTGGTACTTGAAGCGCTTGAGGCAGGTGTCGCTGACGCCCGGCTCGCACCAGCAGTCCCGGCCCCAGTCGCGCAGCGACTCCACGATGCGGGCCAGCACCAGGTTGGAGGTGAGCACGCAGCCGCCCTCGCCCATGGCCAGATGGTGCGCCGGGTAGAAGCTGACCGTGGTCAGGTCGCCGAAGGTGCCGGTGGGCCGGCCGTCGTAGGTGGCGCCCACCGCGTCGCAGTTGTCCTCGATGAGGAACAGGTCGTGCTCGGCGGCGAGCTGGGCGATCTCCGCGACCGCGAACGGGTTGCCGAGCGTGTGCGCGATGATGACGGCCTTGGTACGCGGCCCGATGGCCTCGGCCACCCGCGCGGCGGTCGTGTTGTACGTGCCGAGCTCGATGTCCACGAACACCGGGACCAGGCCGTTCTGCAGGATGGGGTTGACCGTGGTGGGGAAGCCCGCCGCGACGGTGATCACCTCGTCGCCCGGCCGCAGCCGGCGGTCCTCCAGCAGGTGCGAGGTCAGCGCGGAGACCGCCAGCAGGTTCGCCGAGGAGCCCGAGTTCACCAGGTGCGCCTTGCGCCGCTTCATCTTCCGGGCGAAGGCCGCCTCGAACTTGCGGGAGCTGACCCCGGCCGCGATGCGCATCTCCAGGGCGGCTTCCACCAGCGCGACCCGGTCCTCCTCGTCCAGCACGGCGCCGGACGGCCAGATCTCGGTGACCCCGGGCACGAAGCCCCCGTCGGGCTGGACCTCCTGGTGGTACTTGCGGACCTCGTCCAGGACCAACGCCTTGTGATCGTTCACGTCCTCGTCCCTCCCGTTCGTATGCCGGCCACGTCGCATGGCTGGGGTGATGTGGCTGAGGTGATGTGACTGGGGTGAAGTGACTGGGGCATGTGGCTGGGGTCATAGGCCTGTCGTGTGGCCGGGCTCATGCCGCTTCGAGCAGGTCCCGCATCGAGGTGTCCAGGTCCCGGATCGGCCGCCAGCCCAGCAGCCGCCGCGCCTTGGAGATGTCCAGCTGTTGCCAGCCGACGGCGGACCGGGAGCCGCCCCCGCCCTGGCCCTCGTCCTGCCCCTCGTCCTCCACGACGGGCACCGGCAGGCCGCTGAGCGCGACCATGCGGGCGACGAGCCGGCGCGCCGGCACGGCTTCCCCGCGCCCGATGTTGACGATCTGTCCGGCGACGGCCGAAGCGGGAGCGAGCGCGGCGGCCAGCACCGCGTCGGCCACATCCCGCGCGTCCACGAAGTCCCGCCGCACACCCAGCGATCCGAACCGCAGCGCGGCCGGCGTACCGCCCGCGTCCCGGGTCCGCGCGGCTTCGGCGAGGTGGTCGGCGACGAGGCGGAGCAGGCTGCCGGCCGGAGTGCCGGGGCCGGACACGTTCGCGACCCGGAGCACCACCCCGGCAGGGCCGCCGTTCCTGGCCGCCCGCAGCACCGACTCGGTGCCGAGCAGCTTCGACCGCCCGTAGGGGGTCACCGGGCGGGCCGGGTCGTCCTCCGCGGTGCCTACGCCGGCGGCGCCCGGCCCGTACTCGTGCACGCTGCCCAGATGGACGAGGCGCGGGGCGCGGCCGGGCAGCGCCGTCAGCGCGCCGAGCAGCCGGTCGACCAACTCCGCGTTGCCCCGCGTCATCTGCTCCTCGGAGGCCCGCCAGGCCCGGCCGGCCGCGTTCACCACGAGCTCCGCGCGCTCCGCGGCCAGCAGGGCGGTGAGCCGGGCGGGCCCCGCGGCGTCCTCCAGATCGATCGCCACGGCGCTGCTCCGGGAGACCGGCAGGGCCGGGATGCCCGCGTGCTCCAGGGCGGCGCAGATGTGCCGGCCGAGGAAGCCGGAGCCGCCCAGCACGACGGCCCTCATCGCTGGTCCTGCCCGTGCTTGGCAGGCTTCCACCAGTCGGGGTGATCGCGGTACCAGTCGACGGTGTCGGCCAGCCCCCGCTCGAAGGGGACCCGCGGCGCGTAGCCGAGCTCCTCGCGGATCTTGGTCTCGTCCAGCGCGTACCGCAGGTCGTGTCCCTTGCGGTCGGCGACCCACCGGATCATCGAGCGGTCCGCGTGCAGCAAGTCCAGCAGCCGGTGGGTGATCGCGACGTTGGTCCGTTCGTCGCCGCCGCCGATGTTGTACGTCTCCCCGGCCCGGCCCCCGGTGAGCACCAGTTGGACGGCCCGGCAGTGGTCGTCGACGTGCAGCCACTCGCGGATGTTGCCGCCGTCCCCGTACAGCGGGAGCGGGACGCCCTCCAGCAGGTTGGTGATGAACAGCGGGATGAGCTTCTCGGGGTGCTGGTACGGGCCGTAGTTGTTGGAGCAGCGGGTGATCGACAGATCCAGGCCGTGGGTGCGCTGGTAGGCGCGGGCGATCAGGTCGGAGGCTGCTTTGGAGGCGGCGTAGGGGCTGTTGGGCAGCAGCGGCCGGTCCTCGGTCCAGGAGCCCTCGGGGATGGAGCCGTACACCTCGTCGGTGGAGACGTGCACCACCCGCTCGACGCCGGTGCGCAGCGCGGCCTCCAGCAGATTCTGGGTGCCGACGACGTTCGTACGGACGAACTCCGCGGCGGATTCCAGCGATCGGTCGACGTGCGACTCCGCGGCGAAGTGCACGATCGCGTCGTGGCCGGGCAGCAGATCCAGCAGCAGCGGCAGGTCGCAGATGTCGCCCCGGACGAAGTCGAGGCGCGGGTGGGCGGCGGGGAGGTTGTCCCGGTTGCCGACCTCGGTGAGCTTGTCGAGGACGGTGACCCGGGCGTCGGCGCACCGCGGGTATCCGCCCGCCAGCAGGGTGCGGACGTAGTGCGAACCGATGAAACCGGCGGCGCCGGTGACCAGGAGCTTCATGCTGCTACCTCGACTCGGGAACGGGAGCGCGGGCGGGAACGGGAGCGCGGGCGGGAGCGGGAGCCCAGGTGGCGAGGGTCCCGGCCGCCGCGGCCTCGGCGGCGGTGGGCGCGGCGGCGTCCCGCGCGGAGATCAGCGGCGGCTCCGAGAACCCCCAGGGCAGCGCCAGTTCGGGGTCCAGCGGGTTGATCTCGATCTGTGTGCCCGGCTGGTGGAGGCTGGACACGACGTAGCAGATGCAGGTGTCGTCGGTGAGCGCGAGGAAGCCGTGTCCGACGCCTTCCGGGACATAGACGGAGCGTCCCGACCCGGCGTCCAGCTCGACGGCCTGGTGGCGGCCGAAGGCGGGCGAGCCGACCCGCAGGTCCACGATGATGTCGCGCAGCGCGCCGCGCACACAGGTCACGTATTTGGCCTGGCCCGGCGGTACGGACACACCGTGGACGCCGCGCAGGGTGTTGCGCCTGGACACCGAGTAGTTGATCTGCCGGGGCGTGAAGGGATGTCCGAGCACGCGCTCCAGTTCGTCGGCGCGCATGCCCTCGTAGAAGTTGCCGCGTTCGTCCGCGATGCGGTCCGGAGTGATGAGGTACGCCCCGGGAACCGCCGTCTCGGCAACACGCATGGGTCCTGCCACCTTCCTCGGCCTCGGTGCCCGGCCGGCGTCCCCGGTCGAGGGTGAGCCGTACATCGCGGCCGGCTCCTCGCTGAGCCGGTCGTCCCCGCCGCGCGCCGCCGGGCACGGTCGTACGGCAACGTAGGTCGCCGCGCTGGAGGGCGGGTCGCCTGATCCTCGGGTGCCGGGCGGGCCTCGGAGGGTGGGCGGGGGCGTCGGGACAGGTGGGTCGGAGGGCGCCGCGAACGCGCGGGAGGGGCGTCCGGACCGTTGCCCGGACGCCCCTCCTCGGAGCCGCGACCGCAGGGGTCTCAGGCCGGGTTGTGGGTCTTGTCGGCCCATCTGGCGGAGTCGTGCGTCACCATGCGGGAGCGGGTGTACAGCTCCCCGTCGCGGCGGATCAGCAGGTCCTCGACGATCGTGGTGGGCTCGAAGCTCACCTTGCCGTCGCCGTCGGTCAAGGTCACCATCGCCTGGTAGCGGACCCACAGCGAGTCGTCGTCCTGCGGCTCGATCCGCATCCTGTCGAACCAGTACCGGTAGACCAGCCCGTCGTAGTACGGGATGTTCTCGTCCCTGGCCCGGCGCGCGGAGGTCTCCTCGACCCGAGGCCGCTGCGCGTCGCCCCGGCGGGCCGACATCTCCTTGAGCAGCTGCACCCGCCCCTCGAACTTCCAGCCGAAGGGCTGGTGCTCCATCGTGCAGTCCTCGGTGAAGGTCTCCAGGAACTCCTCCAGCCGCCGGTCCTCCAGCAGCGGCATCTGCCGTGCGTAGAACTGCTGTACTTCCACATACAGTTCGGCGCTGACCCGCTGTCCGGAGCCCCGCGGTACTTGCGTTGCTTGAGGCATTCCCGCTCCTTCCGATCACGGCGCCCCGCCTCGGCCGGCGGTGCGCACCCGCCGAGGTTGATGCGATCCACTGGACCGGCTCTGGAGAACCGGTCCAGTCCTGTTCGGCCGTCGATGAACGGCCGTCGGCGAATCGCCGCTATACGGTCGCCGCCGGAGCGGTGGCCTCCGGTGCGTCCTGCTCCGTCTGCGTGGCTGTGGCCAGGGTCGGAGACGGGGTCGGGGTCGGGGCCACCGGCGGACGGGCGCGGCTCCAGCGCCGCATGGCCGGACGTTCCACGAGCGTGTGCAGCAGCCACGCGAGGACCAGCGTGATCGCGAAGGTGAGGACCGTGTCGCGGAGGATGCCGGACGGGGTCCACACCTTCATCCAGAAGTCCCGCCGGGCGATGCCGATGGGTCCGTAGCTGACGACGAGGAAGTGCACGATGTAGAAGGCGTAGGAGATCTCGCCCAGCCACACCATGACCCGGCCGCTGAACGGCGTGCGCCGGCCCTGCGCGTCGGCGGTCGCGGCGGCGGCGATCACCAGGGCGAGCGGGAGCGCGGTCGGGGCCACCCGGCCGTACTCGCCGGGCAGATACGCGGCGGCGACGAAGGCGGCGGCGGCGATCAGCATGGCCGGGCCGAGCCGCAGGCCGATCCAGCGCTTGTCGAGCACGATGCGCGCCACCAGGATTCCCAGCACGAACTCCAGCAGCCGGGGCACCGGGAAGTAGTAGACGAACCAGTAGTCCCACCAGGGGATCGGGTCGAACTGCATCAGCGGCGCGCCGGGCAGCGTCAGCTGGGCGATGAGCGGCACCGCGAAGATGGCGAGCGTCGCGCCGCCCACCCACCGCCACAGGTGTTCCTCGCGGATGCGCCGCACCGCGAGCAGCAGCCAGGGGAAGGCCAGGTAGAACAGCAACTCGCAGGCCAGCGACCAACTGGGGGTGTTGACGCCGGGCCCTTGGATGACATCGAAGTCCGGTATCCAGCTCTGCACGAGGAACAGCGTCGGGACGGTGTTGGCGGCCGTCACCGCCACCCCGGTGTAGATCATCAGTGCCACGGTGGCGGCCAGCGTCACGAGGTGGTTCGGAAAGACCTTCACGAGGCGGCGACGCCAGAAGCGCAGCCGGGTGTCGCCGGGCCGTGCCACCCAGGTGAGGACGAAACCGCTCAGGATGAAGAAGAACGAGACGCCCTTGTTGCCCGCGTCGAACAGGTAGGACGCGTAGTCCTTCTCCGATCCGGCGCCGCGGGTGAGCAGGAATCCGCCCGCGTGGGAGAGCAGGACCAGGAACGCGGCGATGAATCGAAGGCCGGTGAGCGAGGGCAGTCGGGAGGTCCCGCTGTCGGGCAGCGGGCGGTTGTCTGGCGCTGGCATGGCGCGCTCCGTAAGTTGTCGGGCGGTCCGGGCCTCGGCCCCGTCGGCCGAGCGCGGAGCCACAACGTCCCGCGAAGGTGTGGAACACGGCTCGATTCCCCGTGGACCCGCGGTACCGGCGGTACCGGCGGTACCGCCGAATCCGCGGCAGCCGGGGCAGTCGGGGCAGCCGGGGAACGAACGGCAGCCGGGAGCCGAACGGCGTACGGCCCACCCGCCCCTCGCGGGACCGATGGGCCGTACGGCGTACACCGCTCGGAAGGTGTCAGCCACCGCTCGGAAGGTGTCAGCGGGCGGGCTCGGGCGCCGGCTGCCTGGGGGACTCGCCGGCCTCCTCGTCCCCGGCGGGCCCCGCCGCCTCATCCTCGTCCGGAGCGGTGTCGGGAGCCTTCCTCGGCAGCGCGAACATCAGGGCGAAGACGATCGCGAGGCCGCCGGCCACCCACCACAGCGCATGCGTGAAAGCGCCGGTGAAGACCTCGCCCATGGGCTCGCGCCGCGGGTCGGCGTCGTCCACGATCCCGAAGAAGGCGATGGAGACCAGGCCCAGCCCGAAGGCCAGGCCGAGTTGATTGGTCGTGTTGATCAGGCCGGAAGCGGAACCGGCGTGTTCGCGCGGCACCTCGGACAGCACGGAGTCGGTGATCGGCGCGACGATCAGGCCCATGCCGACGCCCATCACGGCCAGCGGCAGCGCCATCTGCCAGCTCCGGATGTCCGCCCCGTACTGCTCGGCCTCCCAGATGTAGAGCAGCACACCGGCGAGCTTCACCAGCGCCCCGGCCTGGAGCACCTTCCGCCCGTACAGCGGCACCAGCACCTGTACGGACATGCCCGCCGACACGGCGGCGGCCACCGAGAAGGGCAGCCCGGTCAGGCCCGCGTGCAGCGCCGACCAGCCGAGGCCCAGCTGCATGTACAGCGTCCAGACGAGGAAGAAGATGCCGGAGACGACGCCGTAGGTCAGCTGCACGCCGATGCCCGCCGCGAAACTCTTGATCCTGAACAGGGACAGTTCGACGAGCGGAGAGCCGTCCCTGCGGGTCTTGGCCCGCTCGAACCGCACGAACACGACGAACAGCGGCAGGCTCGCGGCCATGGACACGAAGCCCCAGGCGGGCCAGCCGGCCTCGCGGCCCTGGGTGAGCGGGTAGAGCAGCATCAGCAGCCCGACGCTGGCCAGGCCCACCCCGATGAGGTCCAGGCGCAGCACCTTCGGCGCCTTGGACTCGGAGATGAAGCGGTAGCCCAGGATCAGCCCGGCGATCCCCACCGGCAGGTTGACGAGGAAGATGGGACGCCACTCCAGCCCGAACAGATTCCACTCGGTCAGCAGAGCGCCGATCATCGGCCCCATCACCGAGCCCAGGCCGATCATCGCGCCGAACATCCCGAAGACCTTGCCGCGCTCCTTGGCGGGGAAGGTGACATGGATGATCGACAGCACCTGTGGCACCATCAGCGCGGCCATGCCGCCCTGGAGCACGCGGGCGGCGACCAGCATGCCGGGGCCCGAGGCCAGGCCGCACAGCGCGGAGGTGAGCGTGAAGCCGGCCATACCGATCAGGAACAGCCGCTTGCGGCCGTAGATGTCGCCGAGCCGGCCGCCGGTGATCAGACCGATGGCGAACGCGAGTGCGTAGCCGGCGGTGACCCACTGGATCGCGCTGAACGACGCGCCGATGTCCTGCTGGATGCTCGGAATGGCGATGTTGACGATGGTGACGTCGACCAGGTCGAGGAAGGTGGCGGTCATCACCACGGCCAGCGCCAGCCAGCGCCGTCGGTCGGAGACCGGACCGGCCGCCGTGCCTGAAGCGGAACTCATGCGGATTCTCCTAAGGAACGGCACGCACGGACGCGCGGGACAGAAGTGTGCCGATCCGCGCTCGCGGCGGACTCGACTCCCCGTGGAACGGGGCGCCCTGCCGGCGGCTTGGCGCGGGGCGACGGCGTCGCTCCGGGGGCAGACCACCCGGGGTCGAGCGAGCCGCGACTTTGCCGCCACATGCTGCGACCGCGCTGTCCTGAATTTTCAGCCTGTCCGGCGATTGAGGACACCCGTCCACCGGCCGGATCCGGTCAACACTGCGGTCACCGCACGAACGTGCCGGCGACGCTCCGAGGAGGATCCCGATGAAGGCGCTCGTGCTGGCCGGAGGGCTGGGAAGCCGACTGCGTCCATTCAGTCATTCCATGCCGAAGCAGTTGATCCCGATCGCCAACAAACCCGTCCTGGTCCATGTCCTGGAGGACCTGCGCGCCATGCGCGTCACCGAGGTCGGGCTGGTGGTCGGCGACCGTGGCCAGGAGATCTCGGCGGCGCTCGGCGACGGTTCCGCGCTGGGCGTGCGGATCACGTACATCCAGCAGGACGAGCCCCGGGGGCTCGCCCACTGCATCGGCATCGCCCGGGACTTCCTGGGCGACGAGGACTTCGTGATGTACCTCGGCGACAACATGCTCACCGAGGGCGTCCAGGACATCGCGGAGGAGTTCCGCACCCGCCGCCCGACGGCGCAGATCGTGGTGCACAAGGTGCCGGACCCACGGGCGTTCGGGGTCGCGGAGGTCGACGGGAACGGCCGGGTGGTGCGGCTCGTCGAGAAGCCGCAGGAGCCGCGGAGCGATCTCGCGGTGATCGGCGTGTACTTCTTCACCCCGGCCATCCACGAAGCGGTCGCCGCGATCGGGCCGAGCGCCCGCGGCGAGCTGGAGATCACCGACGCCATCCAGTGGCTGGTGTCCCGGGGCGACGACGTGCAGGCGCGGATCTACTCCGGCTTCTGGAAGGACACCGGCCGGGTCGAGGACGTACTCGACTGCAACCGCGAACTCCTGGACCACCTCGCGCCGTCCGTGCTGGGCGAGGTGGACGGCGCGAGCGAGCTGGACGGCCCGGTGGTGATCGAGGAGGGCGCGCGCGTCGTACGGTCGCGCATCGTCGGCCCGGTGATCATCGGCGCCGGGACGGTGATCAAGGACAGTTACGTCGGCCCGCACACCGCGATCGGCCGGGACTGCGTGCTCAGCGCGGCCGGGCTGGGCTACTCGATCATGCTGGACGGCGCGGCGGTCGAACGGGTGGGCGGACTCCACGGCTCGGTCATCGGACGGGACGCCACGGTCACCTCGGGAGCCCTCGCCAGCCGCATCCGGCTGGTGGTCGGCGACCACTCCAGCGTGGAGGTCGCCGCCTGACGGGCTCCCGAACGGCGATGGGGCCCGCGGCATGCCGCGGGCCCCATCGCGCCGGCGTCATCACCAGAGGTGCAGGTGCGGACGCGCGGACGCCGCACCGACCCCGTGGCCAGCCGGGTCCACCGGCGCGGGCAGCCGCCGGCGCCGGCGGTGCTTGATCAGCGCCCAGGGGCCGCGCAGCCCGAAGGCGCCGGCCGCGGCCACCTCCGTACCGCCCTCGGACACCGCCCGTGCGGCAGCCTTGGCCACCGGCAGCACGCCTACACGGCCGGGCCGCTCCTCCTCCGGCCACAGGCCGAGAGAGGCGCACAGCGTCGGCAGCATCGCCATCGCGGCCGTCGCGTAGCCCTCCGCCGAGGGGTGGTAGTTGTCCGGGCCGAACAGCTCGCGCGGGTTCGCCTCGAACTCGGGCGCGAGCAGCGCGCCCAGCGAGACCGTCCGGCCGCCCTGCTCCACCACGCCGATCGTCTGCGCGGCGGCCAGCTGGCGGCTCAGCCGGCGGGCCACCCAGCGCAGCGGCTGGTACACCGGCTCGATCGAGCCGAGGTCGGGGCAGGTGGCGACGACCACCTGGCAGTTGGCCGCGCGCAGCCTGCGGACCGCGTCGGCCAGCAGCCGCACCGATCGCGCGGGCGGCATCCGGTGGGTGACGTCATTGGCTCCGATCATGATCACGCACACGTCGGGGAACAGGTTGTGGTCGGCCAGCAGCAGCGTCACCTGACGCTCCAGGTCGTCCGACTGAGCGCCGGGGAGCGCGACGTTGTGCAGGTCCACCGGACGCTCCGCGACCGCTGAGAGCCCGGCGGCCAGCAGCGCGCCGGGCGTCTGCCGCGCGCGGTGCACGCCCTGCCCCGCCGCCGTCGAGTCGCCGAGGAAGCCGAGGCGCAGCGGCCGCAGGCCCGTATGGCGGGTGAACGTGGCCCCGTAGCAGCCGTCGGCGACGGGCGGCATGTCGGAGGAACCGCCGACCGTGCGCTTCGCGAGCCGGACCTCGGCGATCAGCAGGCCCACGGCCGCGCCGCCGAGCAGACCGACGCCGCCGCCTCCGTAGGCGGCCGCGGCCGCGATCCGTCGGGCGACTCTCGCCCTGGACATCGTCATCGGCATGGACCACTTCCCATTCCCGCTCCCACTCAACGATTCGTACACCAGCTCATTGCCCGGTGCGGGTCTCCGCGCAACGCCCCCGAACCAGGGAAGGGCGTCCATTCGACACCCGAACTCTCGATCGTGGGTGGAATCCGGCTGCCGTCCAACTGTCGTCCGGCTGCGGTATGGCTGCGGTATCCCTTCCCGGTCTCCGCCGGATCTCCGCCCGATCCCTTCCCGATTGTCGCTCGCCACCCGTCCGCGCCGCGGCGCGGACCGGCACAGAACGGTACGGATCAGTCGCCGATCAGCCACTGTCGGTCATCGAACAGCCACCGGCCGACGGAAGGCGGGCTCAGCGCAATAGGCTGACGGGACGGGCACGATCCGACGGCTGCCCCTGAAAGTGGAGACCACGGTGCAGTATCACGATTCGATGATCGAGCTTGTCGGCAACACCCCGCTGCTCAAGCTCAACAACGTGACGGAGGGCCTACAGGCCACCGTTCTCGCGAAGGTCGAGTACTTCAATCCGGGCGGCTCGGTGAAGGACCGCATCGCCGTACGCATGATCGAAGCCGCCGAACGGTCGGGCGAGCTCCAGCCGGGCGGCACGATCGTCGAGCCGACGTCCGGCAACACGGGCGTGGGGCTGGCGATCGTCGCGCAGACCAAGGGCTACAAGTGCATCTTCGTCTGTCCTGACAAGGTTTCCACCGACAAGATCAATGTGCTGCGGGCGTACGGCGCCGAGGTCGTGGTCTGCCCGACCGCGGTGGACCCCGGGCACCCCGACTCGTACTACAACGTCTCGGACCGGCTGGTCCAGGAGACACCGGGCGCCTGGAAGCCCGACCAGTACAGCAACCCGAACAACCCGCTCTCGCACTATGAGTCCACCGGACCCGAGCTGTGGCAGCAGACGGACGGGCGGATCACCCACTTCGTGACCGGCGTCGGCACCGGCGGCACGATCTCCGGGACCGGCCGGTACCTCAAGGAGGCATCCGAGGGCCGGGTGCGGATCATCGGCGCGGACCCCGAGGGCTCCGTCTACTCCGGCGGCTCCGGCCGCCCGTACCTGGTGGAGGGCGTGGGCGAGGACTTCTGGCCTAGCGCCTACGACCAGCGGGTCACGGACGAGATCATCGCGGTCTCCGACAAGGACTCCTTCCAGATGACCCGCCGCCTCGCCAAGGAGGAGGGGCTGCTGGTCGGCGGCTCCTGCGGGATGGCGGTCGTCGCGGCGCTGAAGGTCGCCGAGGGCCTCGGTCCCGACGACGTGGTGGTCGTGCTGCTGCCGGACAGCGGGCGCGGCTACCTCAGCAAGATCTTCAACGACGAGTGGATGAACGACTACGGCTTCCTCGACGAGCACGGCACGGCGGCGCGCGTCGCCGATGTGCTCGCCAACAAGGCGGAGTTCGGCTCGACGAAGGACGGCCTGCCCTCGCTCGTCCACATGCACCCCGAGGAGACGGTCGGCGAGGCCATCGAGGTGCTGCGCGAGTACGGCGTCTCGCAGATGCCGATCGTCAAGCCGGGCGCCGGCCACCCCGACGTGATGGCCGCCGAGGTCATCGGCTCGGTCGTCGAACGCGAGCTGCTGGAAGCGCTGTTCACCCAGCGGGCGGCACTGACGGACCCGCTGGAGAAGCACATGAGCGCGCCGCTGCCGCAGGTCGGCTCCGGCGAGCAGGTCGCCGACCTGATGTCCGTACTGGAAGCGGCCGACGCGGCCGTGGTACTGGTGGAGGGCAAGCCGACGGGCGTGGTGAGCCGGCAGGATCTGCTGGCGTACCTGGCGAAGAGCGCGAAGTAGGCCGGCCCCTCGGGGCCGCGGCGGGGTGCGGGAGGCGGGCGAGCGGGGCGGGGCGGGCTTCGCACAACCGGTACGTGCGCGTCACGCGCCCGCAGCACCGGCTTAACACGGGTCGGGCACATTGGAGTTCGTCGGCAGCGATGCCGACACCCCACATGTGGCCCCACGGATCTCCGGAGCGGCTCCCGGACCTCCATTGGCCGCTCGGACGCGGCAGCCCGGCCCTGACCCGGCCCGCGTCCCTCGCGGGGACCGTCCTCGTCCCGGCCCCGGTGTCGACACCGGGGTGAGGCGGCCCCCGCGCACACTTCCCCGCGAGGCAGCGGCGGCGCGCTTGCGCCACTACGGCGGAGGGCTCCGGGCTTCCTTACGGGAAGTCTCGGAGCCCTCTCGCGTTGACTTGTGGGTTGGGTTGTACGGACGGCCGCTGCGGCGATGTGGCCGGTGCGGCCAGGTGGATCGATGGTCCGCGGGAAGGTCGCGGGGTGCACGTCCGCCGCCTGCGCGGGGCGCACGGTCGCCGCCTGGGCGGGCGTACAGCCGTGCCTGCGCGGGGTGCACAGCCGCCGCCCGTGCTCAATCCTCCCAACGGTCCTCGGACTTGCGCTCGCGGCGGTGCGTCCAGGGCAGCAGTTCCGAGGCGTAGACCGCCGCGTTGACGCCGACGATCCCCGCCCAGGTGACCAGCAGACCGGGCAGCCCGGCGTTGACCACGCTGATCGCCGACAGCGGGATGGCCAGCACCAGCGTGACCACGGCGAACGCGAACCGGCCGCCGAAGCCGCCGTCGCCGCTCTGCTTGGGGCGGGCGCCGCGGGCGACCGCCATCTGTTGCTCGGCGAGCTGTCGGCGCACGCGGCGCTCGACCGTCCCGTCAAGCTGCTTCTCGACCTTTTCCAGGAACGAGTCGACCAACGCGCTCTCGTACTCCGACCCCAGCTCTTTACGAGCGTTGAGGGTCGCGTCGAGTTCCTTCTTCAGCTCAGGGTCGCGGGCTTCCATGGCGTCAACGCTACGGTCGCGCGCCGATCGCGTCGGTAGGGTTAGCCCCCGGATTCGGACCGGGGCTGTCCCCCCGGCGGACAAGGAGCAGCCCGTGGCCCCGCGTGTGGACCAGTCCCCGACCTCCCCTTCCGCGATCCCGTCCCCGGCCGCGCCGCTGCTGGCGTCGCTCGCGGAGTCGGCAGGCGACCGCGCCGACGCGCTGACCGTCGCGGGACGGCAGTGCTCACGCGAACGGCTGCTGGGCGCGGCGGGCGCCGTCGCGGCCCGTATCGGCGGGGCCAAGGCGGTGGCCGTACGGGCGGACGCCTCGCTGGAGACGGTCGTGGCCGTGGTGGCAGGGCTGCTCGCGGGCGTCCCGGTGGTGCCGATGCCACCCGACTCGGGGCCCGCCGAGCGGGACCACATCCTGCGCGACTCGGGGGCGGAGCTGCTGCTGATGAGCGGGGTGGCGGCGGGCGAGGCGGCGGGTACGTCTGCGGGGACGTCAGCCGGGACCGGGAATGCCGCCGGTGCCGCTACGGGAGGGCAATCCGGCGGCGCGGCGATCCAGGTCGTCCCCGCCAGTCCCGGCATTCCCGTCATTCCCGTGGACCTCTCCGAAACCGCCTCCTGGGACCACCCGGAACCCGATCCCGCCGGCACCGCGCTGATCCTCTACACCTCCGGCACCACCGGCGCCCCCAAAGGCGCGCTCATCCCGCGCAGCGCCGTGGCCGCAGACCTGGACGCCCTCGCCAAGGCGTGGGCCTGGACGTCCGACGACACGCTGGTGCACGGGCTGCCGCTGTTCCACGTGCACGGCCTGGTGCTGGGCGTGCTGGGCGCGCTGCGCACCGGAAGCCGGCTGGTGCACACGGGCCGCCCGACCCCGCAGGCGTACGCGGCGGCGGGCGGCAGCCTGTACTTCGGCGTCCCCACGGTCTGGTCCCGGCTCGTCCAGGACCCCGCCGCCGCACGCGCGTTGAGCGGCGCACGGCTGCTCGTCTCCGGCAGCGCCCCACTGCCCGCCCCCGTCTTCCGCGACCTCGCGGCGCTCACCGGACTGCGTCCGGTCGAGCGCTACGGCATGACCGAATCCCTGATCACCGTCTCGGCCCGCGCCGACGGCGAGCGCCGCCCGGGATGCGTCGGCACCCCGCTGGCCGGCATCAGGACCCGTATCGCGCCGATCGAGCAGGAACCGGGCGAGGCGGAGCGGGGCGCGGCGGAACGGAGCGGGGGCGGCGCGGAAGCCGATGCCTCGGGCATCGGGGAGCTCCAGCTCACCGGCCCGACCCTGTTCACCGGCTACCTCAACCGCCCGGAGGCCAGTGCGGCTTCCTTCACGGCGGACGGCTGGTTCCGTACGGGCGACATCGCGGCCATCGACCCGGCGGACGGCAACCACCGCATCGTCGGCCGCGCCTCCATGGACCTGATCAAGTCGGGCGGCTACCGGATCGGTGCGGGCGAGGTCGAGAACGCCCTGCTGGACCACCCGGCGGTGCGCGAGGCCGCCGTCGTCGGGGCGGCCCACCCGGACCTCGGCCAGGAGATCGTGGCTTACGTCGTCGCCGACGGCGTGACCGGCCCCGAACTGATCGACTTCGTGGCCGGCCACCTCTCCGTCCACAAACGCCCCCGCCGCGTCCGCTTCCTGGACGCGCTGCCGCGCAACGCGATGGGCAAGCCGCAGAAGCGGCTGCTGCCGCCGGGGTAGCGGGGAGGGCGGGGTCGGCCGAGAACGTACGCTCATGGCTCACCCACGGAAGGTCCCGCCAGATGAGCACGCCCCCGTACCCGCCGCAACCCGGCCCCGGTGCACCGCAGTACGGGCCGCCGCCCGGCGCCCCCGGAGGGCCGCCGCCGCCGTTCCCGCAGCAGGGGTACGGGCAGCAGGGCTACGGACAGCCGCCGCATCCCCCGCAGCAGTACCCGTCGTACCCGGCGTACGGGCAGCCGCCCGGCGGGGGTTGGGGGCAGCCGCCGAAGAAGGGCGGTGCGGGGAAGGTGGTCGCGATCGTGCTCGGGTCGCTGTTCGGGGCCTTCATCATCCTCAGGGGCGTCGCCGAGGTGATGCCGGGCGGCGGCGACAGCAGCGGGTCCCAAGCGTCCCCCGAGTACACGCTGACCGTGCCGAAGACTCTGCAGAGCGGCAAGTACACCTTGGTCAAGGATCTGACGGCAGCACTCGACTCGCCATCGGTGCCCAGCGACGGATCCAACGCACACGGCATGGAGCCTGCGGGTGGGCAGTACTCCGCGCAGGCAGGTGACGGCGTTGAATCGCTGGTGTTTTCCGGGCAGTACGGTTCCATCGACGACCCGGGTACCGCCAGGGACAGCTTGATCCGGGGGTTCTCCGAGGGCGATGGCGCCGAAATCACGGTCCCCGAGCGGGAGATCACTCCCACCGGGTCCGACGAGGCGTTGACCTGTGGGGTGGGGGTGAAGCGACAGACCGGTCAGGACCTCACGCTGCCGTTCTGCGTCTGGGCCGACTCGGGCACTGTCGCGATGGTCGTCGAGAACGGGCTTTTCAGCAGCGACACGTCCCCCGAATCCGTCGACCTCAAGGCTTTTGCGAACAAGAGCGGTCTCGTCCGCGACGAGGTGCGCGTCCCCGTCAAGTGAGCTGCTCGGAGGGCGCGCAGGCCGGGGAGTCCGCAGCGCCCTCCGGCAGGCCGCCGGCCCAGACGCCACGCCGGCCAACCGAATAGCTCAGCGTTGTCAGTCGGCGGTGCCGGGCGGTACCACCCACCGCATCGGCTGGCCGGTCACGGCCTTGATCATGTCGTAGTCCCCGTCGTAGTGCAGGACAGTCACGCCATGCCGCTCGGCGGTCGCAGCGATGATCAGGTCCGGGACCGAGAGGGCCTTCCAGTTTCCTCCCGCGATGAGCCGCGCCTGTACGTCCAGGGCGCGATCCCATGCCTCGTCGGGGGTCGGGAGCCAGTCGAAGCCCCTCATCTCGTCCCGGATGCGCTCAGCGTCGGATTTGGACCGGGCGCTGTGCAGAACCTCGATTTCGACGGCCCCGCACACTGCCAGCAACCCGGCGTTGTGCCATGGCTCGATCACGGCGCGGACAGCCGGTTTCGGGTAGCGGGCGAGTGCGGACTTGTCGATGAGGTACCGGTCTGTCACGCGACCTGCTGCGGTCCGTGCGGTCCGTGCGGTCCGTGCGGACCGTCCGCGTCGGCCTGGGTTTCGACGGGGCCGGTCAGGTCCGGCAGGCCGCCTTCAGCGAGCCAGTTGAGGAACGAGGCGCGCTTGCGGCGCTTGATCGCGTCCTCCAAGGCCGCGTTGACCGTGGCGACCTTCGTCGTGGTTCCGAAGATCTCAGCAGCTTCGGCGAGCATCTTGTCGTTGACGTCTATGACGGTTCGCGTCATGGAAACCTCCTCGTGGGCCGCTGGCCTTCACTGCCGTCATGATATCAAAAACTCGTCTGATCGATATCAATTCCGGTGTGGCCCTGGTGTGCCCCTGGTTCAGGTGTGCCTGGTTCGCCAGAATCGGGAGCAGTCGGCCGCATGCCGGCCGCGCCGGAACGGAGGCCGGGGGTGACGGGCCGGTCATGGACGGCTGTCCCTCTCTTCCTTCGCCTATGCGCAAGTCGGCGTCAGACCGTCACTTCTTCGTCAGACCGTGCTCGGCGGCCCACGCGGCGGCGACCCGGTCCGGGTCCTTCTTGTCCTTGTCCACCAGGGCGTCCAGCCGGGCGAGTTCGTCGGTGGTGAGCACGGAGCCGAGCCGGGCCAGCGCCCGGCGGACCAGCAGGTCGTTCTTGCCGCTGCGGACCAGCGGGACGATGTGCTGGGCGGGGATGAGGCTCTTGGGGTCGGCGAGCGCCACCCAGCCGTTCTCCTCGATGTCGGCGTCGGTGCTGAACAGGTTCCCGACGTCGATCTGGCCCTTCTTCAACGCCCCCTTGACCAGCGGACCGGCGGTGTCCAGCGCCTTGAACTCGCGGAAGGTCACGCCGTACTCGTCCTTGAGGCCGACGAGCCCGACGACCCGCTTCTTGTCCTCGGCCGGGCCGCCGAAGACCAGTTCGCCGTCGTATTTCGTGAGGTCCGTCATGCTGCGCAGCCCGCGCTTCTCGGCGGTTTCGCGGGTGACGACGAAGACGTCCTTGTTCTCGGCGGCGGCGTACGGCAGCGCCTCGATGCCGTTGGGGAGCGCGGCTGTCAGCGCGTTCTGCAGGTCGCCGCCCTCGGTGGCCTTCGCGCTGTCGTCGAGGTGCGGCAGCAGGCTGCCCTGGTACTCCGGGAGCAGGTCGATGTCGCCGCTGCGCAGCGCCGGCACGACGATCTCGCGGGAGCCGAGGTTGGGCTTGACCGTGGCTTTGACGCCTTCAGCGCGCAGCGCCTCGGCGTAGAGGTGGCCGAGGATCTGGTTCTCGGTGAAGTTGGCGGTGCCGATGACGAGGCCGCCGGCGCTGCTGCCGCCTCCGGACGCGGACTTGCCGCCGTCCAGCGAGGTGATTGAGGCGCCCCGAAGTTTCCGGACAGCGCGCGCCGCATCAGTGGGCGGCGGCAGCCGCGCGGTGCCGGAAGAGGAAGCGCTGGAGTCCGGCGAGGGCCAGGTCGATGACGACGGCCATCGCGCCGACCAGCACCGCCCCGCCGAGCACCTGCACCAGATCGCGCTGGGCGAGGCCGTCGAAGACATAGCGGCCGAGGCCGCCGAAGCTGACGTACGCGGCGATGGTGGCGGTGGCCACGACCTGCACCACCGCGAGCCGTACCCCGGTCATGACCAGCGGCAGCGCGAGCGGGACCTCGACCCGTACGAGCATCTGCGTGCCGGTCATGCCCTGGCCGCGCGCCGCGTCCTTGACCTCGGGGTCGACGGCCGCCATCCCCGCGTACGTGTTGGTGACGATCGAGGGGATCGCGAGGGCGACCAGCGAGACGTACACCGGCCACATGCTCAGCCCGCTGGCCAGGAACACCAGCGTCACCAGGCCGACGGTCGGCAGCGCGCGGCCGAAGCCCGCGAGGTTGATGGCGAGGAACGCGCAGCGCCCGGTGTGGCCGATCAGCAGGCCGAGCTGGTGCGGGTAGCGCTTTCCGGCTCGGTCGGCAGCCCGACCAGCTCCAGCAGTTCGGATGCCCGGCTGCGCGCCTTGCGGCGGCCCCAGCCGAGCAGCAGCGGCACGGTCGCGATGTTGTCGAGCACCGTGCGGTGCGGGAACAGCCCGGACTGCTGGATGACGTAGCCGATGCCGCGCCGCAGTTCGGCGGCGTCGGCGTCGCGGATGTCCTGGCCGCCGAGGCTGATCGTGCCGGAGGTCTGCTCGACCATGCGGTTGATCATCCGCAGCGATGTGGTCTTGCCGCAGCCCGAGGAGCCGACGAGGACGGTGATGCCGCCCTCGGGGACCTCCAGCGTGAGGTCATGGACGGCTGTCGTGCCGTTCGGAAACTGTTTGTGCACCGCGTCGAATCTGATCATCAGCCATCCCTTGCCCGGCTTGTATATCGTCATGCAGAGTTCTCGGAGACTGAATAGATGTCAATGCTTCGAGGAAAAGCACTCGTTACTTCTGCCTCATCACGCCCATGGGGCAAGACGGAGTGTCCGGAAAAGGAGGGGCTCGCGCATGATGTCGTCCCGCATGGTGGACAGTACCGGTCAGCGAACCGAAGGCCCCTGGCAGCTCCCGCCCGCTGTGATCGTTCCGCTCGATGGCCGGAATCTGCCGGTCGCGGACGTGATCCGGCTCGCCGACCGCACCGCACGGCCCGAACCCGACCCCGAAGCGCTCAAGCTCGTCGAACACTCCTGGCAGACCGCCCGGGGCCTGGCCGCCAGCGGCCGGGTCTACGGCCGCAGCACCGGCGTCGGCGCCAACCGGCACGAGCAGGTGCAACCCGTGGACGCCGCCGACCACGGCCTGCGGCTGCTGCGCAGCCATGCGGGCGCCATCGGCCGCCAACTGCCCGCCCGGCAGGTCAGAGCGATGCTCGCGGTCCGCGCCAACCAGCTCCTCGCGGGCGGCGCGGGGCTGCGCCCCGACATCGTCACCAGCCTGGTCGAAGCCCTCGAATCCGGCGCGTACCCGGTGGTCAACGAGTACGGCGCGGTCGGCACCGGCGACCTCGCGGCCCTCGCCCAGATGGGCCTCGCGCTGGCCGGCGAACACCCCTGGGAAGGCGGCCCCGCGCCGGCCCCGCTCGCCCTCGACAACAACGACGCACTCGCCCTGATCAGCAGCAACGCGCTCACCCTCGGCCAGTCCGCGCTGGCCCTCGATGAGCTGCGCCGGCTGCTCTCCGCCGCCCAGGTCGTCGCCGCGCTCTCGCTGCTCGCGGTCGACGGCTCGTACGAGGCGTACGCGGAGCCCGTGCACGCCGCCCGTCCGCACCCGGGCTCCGTGGCCGCCGCCGCCCGCTCACGGCGGCTGCTCGGCGCCCCCGCCCGGCCCACGCCGCCGCTGGGCCGCATCCAGGACCCGTACGGCTTCCGCTGCCTGCCGCAGATCCACGGCCCGGCCATGGACGCGGCCGACGCGCTGGAACGGGTCCTCGCCGTCGAGATCAACGCCGCCGCCGAGAACCCGCTGATCTGCCCCGAGGACCGCGCCGCCTACCATCACGGCGGCTTCTACATCGCCCAAGTCGCCCTCGCGCTCGACCACTTCAGACTCGCGCTGGTGCAGACCGCGCGGCTCTCCACCGCCCGCCTCTCGGCCCTGTCCGAGCCGAACTTCACCCGGCTGAGGCCCTTCCTCGCCGACGGCGCGCCCGCCAGCTCCGGGGTGATGATCCTCGAATACGCGGCGGGGGCCGCCCTCGGCGAACTGCGCGAGGTGTGCGCCCCCGCTTCGCTCGGTCACGCCGTACTCTCCCGGGGCGTGGAGGAGCAGGCCAGCTTCGCTTCGCTCGGCGCCCGGCAGAGTCTGCGGGTGGGCGAGAATTACCGGCTCGTACTAGGTTGCGAACTTGTCGCGGCCGTACGGGCGCTGCGCCAGCGCGATCTGCGGCCCGACCCGGACCTCCCGGTCGGCCGCGCCTTCGAACTGGCCGAGGAGGTCCTCGACCCGGGCCTCCAGGACCGGCCGCTGACGGATGACGTGAGCGCCGCGGCAGCCGTGCTCGACCGGTTCACCGAACTCTGAACGACGCGGAACTCTGAACGACGCGCGTCCGGACGGCACGCCCCGGGGGGTGGGGGTACGTATCCGCGGGGCGCGTGCCCGCCGGGGACGCGAGCACGAGCACGAGTGTGAACACGAGCAGGACACCCGCGGCGCAACCGCGGGACACGAACACTCTCAACAGGAGGACCGGATGAGCATGGCGGACGGCAATACGTCCCGTAGCGCGTCCGCACGGCTTCAGCAGCTCTTCGAGGGGCACCGGCTGACGCCCACGCAGCGCCGTATCGCGCACTGCATGGTGCGGCGGGCGGCCGACGCGCCCTTCCTGTCGAGCGTGGAGCTGGCGGAGCTGGCCGGGGTCAGTCAGCCGTCCGTGACCCGCTTCGCGGTCGCGCTGGGCTTCGACGGCTACCCCGCCCTGCGCAAGCACCTGCGGGAGGTCGCCCCGGCGGTCGACACGGGGGCGGGCGAGGGCGCGTACAACGAATACCAGCAGGCCGTACAGGCCGAGATCGAGAACCTGCGGCACCTGTCCCTGCTGCTCGCGGACCCGGTCCCGGTCGAGCGCGCCGGACGGCTGCTCGCCGACTCCAGGCCGCTGCCGGTGCTCGGGCTGCGCGCCGCCTCGTCCCAGGCGCGCGGTTTCGCGTACTTCGCCGCCAAGGTGCACCCGGACGTCCGGCTGCTCGACGAGGGCGGCACGATGCTCGCGGACCGCATCGACGCCGCAGGGCGCGCGGGCGCGACCGCACTCCTGTGCTTCGCGCTGCCGCGCCACCCGCGCGAAGTCGTCGACGCGCTGGAGCACGCGCGGGGCGTGGGCCTGACCGTGGTGACGGTCGCGGACAGCGCCTTCGCGCCCGTCGCCAAACACACCGACCTGCTGCTGCCCGCCGCCGTCGGCACCGGCCTGGCCTTCGACACGGCCTGCGCCCCGATGCTGCTGGGGCGCGTACTGCTGGAGGCGATGTGCGACGGGCTGCCGGACGCGCAGGCGCGGCTGGAGGAGTTCGACGCGACGGCGGCGGCGCGCGGGTTGTTCGTGGAGTGAGGGCCGCTGTCGCCGCCGACTCCTCCGGGAACAGGCCGTGGCCCGGGTGGAGGCACGCATGAGGGATGCCGACCCGAGGTAGCGCTACCGCAGACCGGTCAGCGCCCCCGCGTGCCCGCCGCCGCTCTCCGCGACGATCTCGGCCGTCGTCTGGGGGGCGCGGACGGTCGCGAAGCGCACGCCCCCGTCCGGCTGTGTCGTGAAGCCGTAGACCGCAGGGCGGGGCAGGCTGTTGTACGCGTAGTGGTTCGAGAAGTAGTACGCGCCGGTGTCGAGCAGCCCCACCAGATCGCCCGCCGCGAGCAGCGGCAGCGGCCGGTTCCGGGCGACCAGATCGCCCGCGAAGCAGCACGGTCCCGCGATGTCCTGCGGGACCGCGCCGCCGGTCTTGGGACGGCCCCGCGGGTCGTACGCGGCCACCCGGATCGGCCAGGAGGCCGGCGTGAAGACGGTGCGGACCGCGATCTGCGCGCCCGCGTGCGTGACGGCGATGGCGCGCCCGCCGGCCGACTTGGCGTACTCGACGTGCGCGAGGACCAGGCCGCTCTTGGCGAGCAGGGAGCGGCCGAACTCGGTGACCAGGCCGTAGCGCCCGTCGAAGAGGCCGGGGACGGTGGCCCGCAGCAGCCGCGCGTAGTCGCGGAAGCCGGGCCGGACCTCGTCGTCGTCGAAGTTGACCGGGAGTCCGCCGCCGATGTCGATGGTGCCGATCTGCTGCCGTCCGGCCGCCGCGTTGATCTCCTCGGCCAGGTCGTACGTGGCCCGCACGCCCTGCGCCATCGTCTCCAACGCCATCCCCTGCGAGCCCGCATGGGCGTGCAGCCGGGTCAGCCACGGCCGGTCCAGGTAGGCGCGCACGGTCCACTCGCGCGCCCCCTCGTCGCACAGTGCGACCCCGAACTTCGAGGTCGCCGTCGCGGTGCTCATCGCGTCGATGCTGCCCCCGCCGAGCTGCGGATTGACCCGCAGACCGATCGGCGAGGCGGTCGGTGCGGACCGTACGAGCGCGTCGATGCGCGCCAACTCCTGCGGGTTGTCCGCGTTGACGGCGATGCCCAGCGCGAGCGCCTCGCGCAGCTCGGCCGGGGTCTTCGCGGGCGAGTCCAGCACCGTGCGGGACGGCGGCACGCCCGCCGCGCGGGCCAGCGCCAGTTCGCCGGGGCTGGCCACCTCGCAGCCCAGCCCCTCGTCGCGCAGCAGCCGCAGCACGGGTACGAGCGCGGCGGCCTTGACGGCGAAGGCGTGCAGCACGGGGGTGCCGGGCGCGGTCACCTCCTCGAACGCCTCCCGCAGCTCCCGCGCCGCCGCCCGTACGCCGGCCACGTCCAGCAGCCCGACGACGGGCTGCGCGGCCCCGATCAGCCCCTGCTCCACCGCCGCCCGCACGGCCCGCTCGCGCCGCGACACCGGGTGCCCGGCGGACGGCGGGAGGACGGTCGGCCGCTGTCCGGCGGGCAGTGCGACGGTCGCGTCGGAGTCGGCGTCCCCGATGCTCACCGGAATCGTTTCCGCGTCGGTGCCGGCACTCGCGTCCGCGTCGGTGCCGTGGCTCGCGTCCGAGCCTGCGCCTGCTCCGGAAGCCGCGCCCGCGCCCGCGTGCGCGCCCTCACGCCCCTGTCCCGTCTCCATGGAGGTCATAGGACCACTCCACCATCTCCGGGTCCGAACTGCCCAGTGCCTCGGGCGACCGTGATCCACTTGGCTGCGGGGCCGGGACCACCGCCCGGTGGACACGGGCTCGCGGGCGCGCCCGGCTGACTACAGTGGCGGCCGACCCGGAAGCCACGGACACGACACGCGCGAGGCGGGGCCACGCGGGGCTGAGCGAGCCGTGCGGGCCTTGCGGGCCGATCCGAGCAGGACGCCATGGGAAAGGGACGCCATGGAACGGGAACGGGCACACGAACGGGCACGGAGCCGGCCCGAACGGGTGCGGAACCCGGCGCAGGGGCGGGCCGGACGGATGCTGGGGACGAACCTCCGGGCGCTGCGCGCCGAGCGCGGCCTGTCGCTGTCGGAGGTGGCCCGCCGGTCGGGTCTGGCGAAGAGCGCGCTGTCGCAGCTCGAATCGGGTCAGGGCAACCCGACGATCCAAACGGTGTTCAGTCTGTCGAACGCTCTACAGGTCGCGGTCTCCGATCTGCTGACCGAACGAACCGAACCCGAGGTGCTCCTCGTGCGGTCCGCCGGGCTCGAAGTCCTCAGCAGCGAGGCAGTCGAATTACGGATGCTGCGCCGGATCGAACCGAAGGGCGGCGTCATGGAGGTGTACGACCAGCGGATCAGACCCGGCGCGCGACAGCACTCGAACGGGCACCCCGGACTGGAACACATCGTGGTCACGGCGGGTGTGCTGCTGGTCGGACCGCCCGAGGAGCCGTACGAGCTGGGGCCCGGCGACTACGTCCGCCTGTCCGGCGCGCGCCCGCACATCTATGAAGCGGTCGGTGAAGTTCCGGTTGTGTCGGTGCTGTTGATCGAGTATCCGCCCGGAGCGGGTATTGACCCCCCAGGAATGCCGCATTAGCGTCACCACCGTTCTGTAGAGAGAACGGCGGTGCCCAGCATGCACGTTCTCCGGAAGCGACCCGACGTCGTCGTGGTCGGCAGCGGCATCTCCGGTGCGGCCTGTGCGGAGGCGCTGACCCGGCGCGGGCTGCGGGTCACCGTCCTCGACCGCGCCCCGCTCGTCTCCGGCACCACCGCGCGCGGCGAGGGCAACCTGCTCGTCTCCGACAAGCCGCCAGGCCCCGAACTCACGCTCGCCCAGGCATCGCTGCGCCGCTGGCCCGTCCTGCTGGCCGCCCTGCGCGAGGAATTGGGGGCCGCCCTCGCCGACTGCGAGTACGAAGCCAAGGGCGGTCTCGTCGTGGCCACGGAAGAGGCCGAACTCGCCTCGTTACGCGCCTTCGCGGCCACGCAGCGCGGGGCGGGCGTCGAGGCGCTGGAGCTGGCAGGGCGCGAGGCCACCGCGTACGAGCCGCATCTGACGCCCCGCGTGCGCGGCGCGATGCACTACCCGCAGGACGCCCAACTCCAGCCGGTGCTGGCCGCCACCGCCCTGCTCGCCGCCGTCCGCGCGCGGGGCGGCCTGGTCCGTACGGGCGTGGAGGCGCTCGGCGTCGACCGCGACCGGCGCGGCCGGACGATCGCCGTCCGCACCGACGCGGGACCGCTGGCCTGCGGCGCGGTCGTCAACGCCTGCGGCCCCTGGGCCGGTTCCTTCGCCACCGCAGCCGACGCCCCGCTGCCCGTAATCCCGCGCCGGGGCATGGTGCTGGTCACCGCCCCGCTGCCGCCGGGAACCGTCCGGCACAAGGTGTACGACGCGGCCTACGTCGGCGCGGTCGGCAGCGACCTGGGCGACCCGGGCGACCTCCGGACCTCGACGGTCGTTGAGGCCACCCGTTCCGGGACCGTGCTCATAGGCTCCAGCCGCCAGTGGACCGGCTTCGACGCGACGCTCCGCGTCGACGTGCTGCGCGCCCTGGCCCGCAAGGCGACCGCGCTGTTCCCCGTGCTGAGCGCCGTCCCGGCGATCCGCGCGTACGGCGGCTTCCGCCCGTACACCCCCGACCACCTCCCGGTCATCGGCGAGGACCCGCGCCACCCCGGCCTGTGGCACGCCACCGGCCACGAGGGCGCGGGCATCGGCCTCGCGGCCTCGACGGGCGAACTGCTCGCCGAGCTGTACGCGGGGGAGCGACCGCACCTCGACCCCACCCCCTACAGGGTGGACCGGCCGGGCCTTCGGATGACGGGTGACGCCACATGAACGCGGATCTCACGCCCGGGGAACTTGGCGATCCCGGCAGCCCCGGCAGCCCCGGCAGCCCCGGTGGACCCGGCGACCCCGGCGGACCCGGGGGAGGGGCGCTGGGAGCGGGCGCGAGCGAAGAGGCCGACGCGGGGGCGTGCGCGCGGGGGCGCGTGGACACCGGAGTGCGCGGGAGCGCCGGGGCGCGCCGGACCGCGCTCGTACCCGTCTCACTGGACGGCGAGTCACGGCAGGCCCGGCCCGGTCAGACCGTCGCGGCGGTGCTGATCGCCGCAGGCCGCACGTCCTGGCGGACCACACGCGGCGCGGGTCGGCCGCGCGGCCTGTTCTGCGGCATCGGTGTCTGCCACGACTGCCTGGTGGTGGTCAACGGCTTACCCGACGTCCGCGCCTGCCAGCGCGAGGTCGCCGCCGGCGACGAGATCCGCACGCAGGTCGGGGCGGAACTCCCCAGCCTCCTGGAACTCCCCGGCCTGCCCGAACTCTCGCGACCGGACGAACCGTTGGGGCGGGCGTGGGCACCCCCGGCGGAGCGAAGGGAGCAGCCATGAGTTTCACGTCCCCGCAGGTGGTCGTCGTCGGGGCGGGCCCCGCCGGGCTGAACGCGGCACTGGCCGCCGCCGATTCGGGGGCGGCGGTCGTGCTGGTCGACAGTGCGGCACGGACCGGCGGTCAGTACTACCGGCAGTCGCCTGCCGAGTTCGCCGAGTTCGCCGATGCTGCTGGGGCCGCTGAGCCGGACAGGGCTGCGGCGGGCATCGCGCGAGTCGCGGGCGGCAAGCGTCACGTACGCCGTGGGCCCGCCGAAGCGGTTCGGCTGGAGCGCAGGGTGGCCGTGCACCCCCGTATCGAGTACCTCCCGCGCACCACTGTCTGGGCCGTGGAACCGGGACGGCCCGCGCCGCCCCCGCCGCGCGCCCCCGCCGCCGCAACTGATCGCGCCTCCGACCCCCACGTCATCCACCTCGTCCACATCCAGCAGGGTCCCGCCGACGGCGTCGGCCGCGCGCCCCGTACGCTCGCCGCCGCCGCGCTGGTCCTCTGCCCCGGCGCGTACGACAGGGCGCTGCCCTTCCCCGGCTGGGACCTGCCCGGCGTCGTGACGGCGGGGGCCGCGCAGGCACTGGCCAAGGGGCAGCGGATCGCGGTCGGCCGCCGGGTCGTCGTGTCCGGCACCGGGCCGTTCCTCCTCCCGGTCGCCTCGTCCCTGCTGGGCGTAGGGGCGCGCGTCAGGGGCGTGTACGAGGCGGGCTCACCCTCCGGTTGGCTGCGCGCGCCCCTCACCGCTCTCCGCGACGGCCGGACCAAGCTCCCCGAACTCGCCGCCCACACCGCTCGGATGGCCCGCCACCGCGTCCCGTACCGCACCCGCCACGCGGTCGTCGCAGCCCATGGCCGGGACCGCGTCGAGGCGGTGACCGTCGCCCGGCTCGACCCGGACTGGCGCATCCGGCCGGGTACGGAACGCCGCATCGAGGGGATCGACGCGCTCTGCATCGGCTACGGCTTCACCCCGCAACTGGAGCTCGCCGTCGCGGCGGGCTGCGAGCTGGGGAGCGACCCGGATGGGGGCGGGTACGTGATCGTGAACCCCTGGCAGGGCACCAGCACCCCGGGCGTGTACGCGGCCGGCGAGATCACCGGAATCGGCGGCGCTGAACTAGCCGCTGCGGAAGGCGTGTTGGCGGGCATCGCGGCGGCCGTACGCCTCGGCTGCCACGCCGAAGCCGAGCGCGCGCACGCGGCCCGCCGCCGCGTCCGAACAGGCCGCCGCTTCGCCGCCGCCCTCGCCGCGGCCCACCCGGTCCGGTCCGGCTGGCAGTCCTGGCTGAGCGACGACACCCTCGTCTGCCGCTGCGAGGAGGTCCCGTACCGCGATCTGAGAGCGGCGGTCCAAGGCCGGGGCGCGGACGGCACGCGCGCGCTGAAACTCACGAGCCGCGCGGGCCTCGGCGCGTGCCAGGGCCGGGTCTGCGGCCGCAACACGGCCGAGCTGGCGGCGGGGCTCGCAGCGGGGCTCGCTGCCGCTGGGCCTGGGCGGGCGACCGAACCCGGTGGCCCGCCCCACTCACCCGGCCCGCCCGACCCGTACGCCCTCGACCGCCGCCCCATCGCCCAGCCGATCCGCCTGGGGGACCTGGCGGTCACGGGCCCTCTGGGCGACCAGGGCGACCAGCCGGGCCCCCCAGAACAGGAAGCCCCCGTCCGCACCGCCCCCGACACTCCTGCTCCCGAAGCGCCTGAAGCGCCCGAAGCTTCCAAGCACCCCGAAACCCCCGACAGCCACGCCCCACCGGAGGAGGGGACCTAACAGCTGCCCGGCCACCAACTGCCCGCCCGCCAACACCCACCCGCCCACACCCACCCGCCCACAGC
>NZ_JAYMZR010000029.1:0-71100 GCF_035828615.1 Streptomyces sp. H27-D2
GCGGTCAAGCGGTGCCCCAGGCCCGGTGACACCACCCCCCAGGCCATACGCGCGGCAGGGGGCACATAGTCATGCCGGACCCGGGGGCCAGGAGCCCCATTGCGGGGCCACGAAAAAGATAACGGGGAGGGTGTGGAGCGTATGGCTACATGAAGTTGTCGAATGCTCCACACGTTGGGATGGGTGCGGGGTGCGGGTCTATGTTGCGCCCGCCTACGAGCTTGCACGACTCGCACTAGATCGTCAGTGCCAGTCTCGCCCGGCAGCACGGCCTGGCTGCACTTGGAGTAGTCGCGCCCCACAGCCTCATCTTTTATGAGTTCATGAGGAAAGATTTTTGTCAGATAGTTTCAGATTCCACGCAATAAACTTTGCTGCACTCAATTCGAACCAATGACACCGTGATTAAAAGTACAGAACATTCGACCGCAAACTGACAGATCTCCCATCTCTTGAGATGGGAGATCTGTCATACTTCAGCGACCCGCTTTACGGGGCTGGCTTACTCAGATGAGCCTAAACAAACTTACCCGGCGCTCGCGGGCTTCCCTCACAAGATGGCTTCAGGCACTAAAAAACAACCTAGCACGCCGGTGGCGTCTGGAAAGCCTGCTGGCCTCTGACCTGGAGTATGCCGATCGTGGTGTGGCAATTGCCATTGCGGTATGCCTCGTTCCACGTCTTGGCCTTTTTGTGGCCAGAGGTGAGAGTAAACCATGCACCCCACTTATTGTGGCCACGGTGCTGGTACCCCATACGTGCCTTAACCTTGCGACCGGAATCCTTTACATACCGAGCATTCACATCGTGGCCAGAGTCAATGATCGAAATACAGAATTTTCCACTGCTCAGCGAAGTACAAGCCACCGGAACGCTCATAGTCGCCTGGCTTCCGCCACTATGAGCCGCAGCTGGAGCCACGCCGGCAGTCAATGAAACAATCACACCTGACACAGCTGCGAATACGAGCGGCATGCGCTTCGTCACGAGACCCCACCATTTCCCCGTTTGAGCTATCCCGCTTGGACGGCTCGATGATCACTCTAGAGGGCACCATATTCACATACAACTCACACTAAGGTGACGCTAATCACAACATGCCGCTCCCATCGGGAGGCTGACACACATTAAGAGGAATTATGCATTCCGAATTATCTGGAGATTTAAGCACCCGAGTACGCCTCACACTCGATTTTCGTAGGACTGCCTTCCTAGCGAGCGGCGACAGTCCGGCGGACACCAGGGTTCGAGCTATCCACAATCCCGTGTCCCGCCCTCATCATGAACGGAAGCCATGGCCTCGCGGCTGTCCGACACGTAGAACTGCCTTGGGCCGGGCATCTGCCAAGCATCGGGCACCCCACTGAGAGCTCTACTGGCACAGTTTCCATGCGGGGCGACTCTGGACCTGTTACATCCGAGGGTCAGGAGAGGTCGAAGTCGCCACGCGCGGCGCTCGCGTGGAAGGCGGCCCACGCGGCGGGGGCGAAGCGGAGGATCGGGCCGGCCGGGTCTTTGGAGTCGCGGACCACCACGGCGGCGGGGACGTTGAGGGCGACCTCGACGCACTCGCGGTCGGGGGTGCTGTAGCTGGATTTCACGAACTCAAAACCGGGCACGGGCTAGATCTCCTTGCGGATACTGTCGATGAGGGCGACCGAATCGCGCTGAGACAGACTGGCTCTGGTCGTGTAGTCGAAGTACGTGGCATGCAGGGCTGCTTCGGCTCGGCTCTCCAGCCAGAACGCAGCCGCCACTGTCTCGGAGTAGACGACGTCCACCGCTGCCTCCTCCGCGAACGAGATGATGTTGAACATGTTCGACATGGAGGCGTGGGCGCCCGCGCGGAACGGCAGCACTTGAAGTCGCACGTTCGGGAGCTGAGCCAGCTCCAGGATACGTTCGAGTTGGCCGTGCATGACGTTCGAGCCGCCGACCACTTGTCGTAGCGCCGCTTCCCAGACCACCGCGTAGAACTGCACCGGCTGATGACCGAACAGGCGCGCCTGTCGGTTCAGCTTGATTTCCGCCAGCCGATCGATCTCGTCGGGGTCCTCCCACGACCCGCTGCTGACCGAGACCGACCGCGCGTACTCCGCCGTCTGGAACAGGCCAGGCACGAGCGACAGTTGCCACGTCCTGATCTGGCTCGCGACATCTTCCATCGCGATGTACTCAGCGATGTTGTTCGCCTCGGGGAACTGCTGCCACCACCCCTTGGCCTTGCGGCGCTCCCGGTCGAGCTTGGCCAACCGCAATAGGCCATCGATGGCTTGGACGTCGTCTACTTCGTAAAGGTGACAGAGCGCTCTGATGTCCGGGTCCCGGACAGGCACCCATCCTCGCTCCACTTTCGCGACCTTGGCGACCGAAGCCGTGAGCGCCTCCGCCGCCTGCGGCTGCTTCAGGCCGGAAATCTCGCGCATCCGCAGCAACTCGCCGCCCAGCCGCCGACCGAGCACCGTCGACACCGAGACGCCTCGATCGGCCCGATTGCCCGTCACTGTCCATCGCCTCCCCGGAGATCGCCTCAGTCTGCAACCCATCGCAGGGGCACACAAGCGAGTTCAAGTAGATATCTATGCGCGAATGGCTTGATGGCAGCGCATGCCAACCACTACGTTCAGTAGTCAACCGCTCGCACAGCGGCGTCAGTCGGCGGAAGTGCACCGCTACCGCCATGCCCGGCGGCGGCGACATCGCCACCGTCACGCGCGCCGTCCCACACCGCAAATGGAGACGCGAGGCCATGACCACCCCCCACATCCCGGACCAGCCCGAAGCCGATCCCGGCCCGGAATCCGGCCCCCTCCCCGGCCCGGCAGCCGCCGACGTCACCCGCCCCCTGCGCGAGGACGCCCTCGACTACACCCCGATGGCCAAGAGCGTCACGCTCGCCCGCCGCCGCACCGCGCGGCTCGTCGCCGAGTGGGGCCGGCCCGACCTCGCGGGGGACGCCGCGCTGCTCGTATCCGAGCTGGCCTCGAACGCGCTGCTGCACGGGTGCCTGCGCGGCAGGCTCTTCCGGGTACGGATCGCTCTCGCCGCCACCGCGTTGCGCATCGAGGTCAGCGACCCACGGGGCGAGCGGCGGCCGGTCGCCCGGACCCCCGCCGCCGATGAGAAGTTCGGGCGGGGCCCGCTGATCGTCGGAGCGCTCGCGGACCGGTGGGGTGTGGAGGGGCGCACGGTCGGCGAGACGGTGTGGGCGGAGTTCGCCCCAGGGCCCATCCGGTGCCGCGTCGACGTACTCGCGGGACCGGCCGAGCACGCCCCCGCCGATTAGACTCGAATTGCCACCGGCCGCGAGGAGTCCCCATGAACGACACCACGTATGCCCGCCTGCGAAAAATTGTCGACCAGCTACCCGAGTCGGAAGACATCTGGGCCGTGGAGATCACGGGCAAGGAGATCGTCATGATGATGAGCCCCGCCAAACGGCATGAGCTCATCGCTTTCCGTATCGCCCGCCAGCTCAACGCCCAATTGGAGCGGGTCGCCCCAGGGGTCATCGCGCAGAGCGGCGCGGAGGTGGAGGATCCGGTCGTCGGTGTCATGCGCAGACCCGACGTGATCGTGCTGCCTGAAGCCGCGCTCGACGAAGAGGGAGACGGGGTCGACCCCCGCGAGGTGCTGGCCGTCGTTGAAGTGGTGTCCAAGTCCAACCCGGAAAACGACTACGCCGGCAAGATGCGCGACTACCCGTCGATGGGCATCCCCTGGTATCTGCTCGTCGATCCTCGTAAGGGCACAGGCGCTGTTCTCTCGAACATCACGTCGGGCCCTGAAGGCCGCCAGTACGCCACCCGTACTGACTACGTCTTCGGCGACACCGTCGCCATGGACGCCTATCGGATCGATACCGCGGACTTCCCGACCTACTGACAGCCCCTGTGAGGAAGACCCTTGGCCGAGTCCGTCGCCCTGACCGCTGCGAGCCCGGACGGAGTCCGCACGAGACCGTGAACCTGCGGTTCGTCACGAGTTGAGAAGAAGGGCGACGGGGGCTGATCGGCCGGGTGGGGGCGTTCAGTTGCTCCGTACTGGGCGGACTGTGGAGTATTCGACAACTTGAAGTTGTCGAATACTCCACACGTTGCTGGATGGGCATGGAGCAGGGCCCGGAGACAGTCGCGTGTCCGGGCCCTGCTTCATACGGCGAGGCTGCTCAGCCCCAAGTGATCAGCCGCTTCGGGTTCTCCAGGATCGCCGCGATGTCCGCGAGGACCTTGGAGCCCAGTTCGCCGTCGACCAGGCGGTGGTCGAAGGAGAGCGCCAGGGTGGTGACCTGGCGGGGCTTGACCTTGCCCTTGTGGACCCAGGGCTGGAGCTTGATCGCGCCGACCGCGAGGATCGCGGACTCGCCCGGGTTGAGGATGGGCGTGCCGGTGTCGACGCCGAAGACGCCGACGTTGGTGATGGTGACCGTGCCGCCCGACATGGCGGCGGGTGAGGTCTTGCCGTCCCGGGCCGTCGAGATCAGGTCGCCCAGCGCGGCCGAGAGTTCCGGCAGCGCCAGGGTGTGGGCGTCCTTGATGTTCGGGACGATCAGGCCGCGCGGCGTCGCCGCCGCGATGCCCAGGTTCACGTACCGCTTGTGCACGATCTCCTGGTTCGCCTCGTCCCAGGCCGCGTTGGCCTCCGGGTTGCGCTTGAGGGCGACCAGGAACGCCTTGGCGACGAGCAGCAGCGGGTTGACCCGCAGGCCCGCCATGTCCGGGTCCTGCTTGAGGTCCTGGACGAGCTTCATCGTGCGCGTCACGTCGAGCGTGACGAACTCGGTGACGTGCGGGGCCGTGAAGGCGCTGGTGACCATCGCCTGCGCGATGGCCTTGCGGACGCCCTTGATCGGCACCCGGGTCTCGCGGTCGGTGGAGACGGCGGTCATGGAAGACGCGGCGGACGGGGTGGGGGCCGACGGCGATATGGCCGGCGCTGTGGCGGCCGGCCGCTCCGGCTCGGTGGCGGCCGGCGCCGGTGCTGCCGCCGCGTGCACGTCCTCGCGGGTGATGACGCCGTTCGCACCGCTGGCGGCGACCGTCGCGAGGTCGATGCCCAGGTCCTTGGCGAGCTTGCGGACCGGGGGCTTGGCCAGCGGCCGACCCTCGGCCGGAGCAGCGCCCGGAGGGGCTGTGGAAGGGGCTGCGGAAGGGGCGGTCGGCGCCGCCCCGCCGCCGTTCAGTTCCGCCTGGAGCGCGGCCTTGGCCGGCTCCGCCCGGGCCGGCGCGGGCTGTGCGCCCTTGCGGGCCCGCCGCTTGGTGGACGCCGTGGAGACCCCGTAGCCGACGAGGACCGGAGTACGGGCCTCCGCCGCCGGCTCGGCCGCTGAGGCGGTGGCGGAGTCGGTGGCGGAGTCGCTTGCCGAGGCGGTCGCCGAAGCGTCAGCGACCGCCGAAGCCGCCGCGTCGGCCTCCTCCGCGACATCAGCGACGGCCCCGACATCGGCCGCCGCCCCCGGCTGCGTGTCCACCGAGATGATCACCATGCCGACGTCGACCGTCGTCCCCTCGGCGAAGTGCAGTTCGTGCACCACGCCGTCGAACGGGCTCGGCAGCTCGACCGCGGCCTTGGCGGTCTCGACCTCGCAGACCACCTGGCCGTCGGTGACCGTGTCACCGGGCTGTACGTACCACTTGAGGATCTCCGCCTCGGTGAGTCCCTCGCCCACGTCGGGCATCTTGAACTCGCGGAAGCGCTGCGCTGCACCCGAGGTTGTACCTGTATCGGTCATGGTCACGACTCCTCAAGCCCTTCAGTACGCCAGCGCGCGGTCTACGGCGTCGAGCACCCGGTCCAAGCCCGGAAGATACTCGTCCTCGAGCCTGGCCGGCGGGTACGGCGCGTGATAGCCACCGACCCGCAACACCGGGGCCTCCAGGTGGTAGAAGCACCGCTCGGTGATCCGGGCCGCGATCTCGGACCCGGTGCCCAGGAAGACCGGGGCCTCGTGCACCACGACCAGCCTGCGCGTCTTCTCGACCGAACTCTGGATGGTGTCGAAGTCCATCGGCGACATCGACCGCAGGTCCACGACCTCCAGCGACTTCCCCTCCTCGGCGGCCGCGTCCGCGGCCTCCAGGCAGACCTTCACCATCGGGCCGTACGCCACCAGGGTCAGGTCGGTGCCCTGGCGGGCGACCCGGGCCTTGTGCAGCCGGCCGGGGAACGCGGCGCGGTTGACCTCGCCCTTGTCCCAGTAGCGGCGCTTGGGCTCGAAGAAGATGATCGGGTCGTCGCTCTCGATGGCCTGCTGCATCATCCAGTAGGCGTCCGAGGCGTTGGACGGCGAGACGCACTTCAACCCGGCGACGTGCGCGAACAGTGCCTCGGGCGACTCGCTGTGGTGCTCGACCGCGCCGATGCCGCCCGCGTACGGAATGCGGATGACGACCGGCATCTTGACCTTGCCGAGCGAGCGCGCGTGCATCTTGGCGAGCTGGGTGACGATCTGGTCGTACGCCGGGAAGACGAACCCGTCGAACTGGATCTCGACGACCGGCCGGTAGCCGCGCAGCGCGAGGCCGATCGCGGTGCCGACGATGCCCGACTCGGCGAGCGGGGTGTCGATGACCCGCTCCTCGCCGAAGTCCTTCTGCAGGCCGTCGGTGACCCGGAAGACGCCGCCGAGCTTGCCGACGTCCTCACCCATGATCAGGACCTTGGGGTCGTTCTCCAGGGCCGTGCGCAGGGACTCGTTGATCGCTTTGGAGAGCGACATCTTCTCCGCGGAATTTCCCGCGGCAGTCATGTCAGCCATGTCAGTTGCCCTCCTCGGCGTCGGCGAAGGACGCCTGGTAGGCGGCGAACTGCGCGCGCTCTTCGTCGACCAGGGCGTGGCCGTCCGCGTAGACGTTCTCGAAGATCGCCATCTTGTCCGGGTCGGGCATGCTCCGCACGCCCTCCCGGATCCGCTTGGCCATCACGTCGCTCTCGGCCTCGATCTCGGCGTAGTACGCCTCGTCGGCGCAGCCCGTCTGCTCCAGGTAGGTCTTGAGCCGCAGGATCGGGTCCTTGGCGAGCCAGGCCTCCTGCTCCTCGTCCCGCCGGTACTTCGTCGGGTCGTCGGAGGTGGTGTGGGCGCCCATCCGGTAGGTGAACGCCTCGATCAGCGTCGGGCCCTCGCCGCGGCGGGCGCGCTCCAGTGCCCAGCGGGTCACCGCGAGACAGGCCAGCACGTCGTTGCCGTCGACCCGTACGCCGGGGAAGCCGTAGCCCTGGGCGCGCTGGTAGAGCGGCACCCGGGACTGCTTCTCGGTGGGCAGCGAGATCGCCCACTGGTTGTTCTGGCAGAAGAAGACGACCGGGGCGTTGTAGACCGCCCCAAAGGTGAACGCCTCGGCCACGTCGCCCTGGCTGGACGCGCCGTCGCCGAAGTACGCGACGACGGCGGAGTCCGCGCCGTCCTTGGCCACGCCCATCGCGTAGCCGGTCGCGTGCAGCGTCTGCGAGCCGATGACGATCGTGTAGAGGTGGAAGTTGTTGAGGTTCGGGTCCCAGCCGCCGTGGTTCACACCGCGGAACATGCCGAGCAGATTGGTCGGGTCCACCCCGCGGCACCAGGCGACGCCGTGTTCGCGATAGGTCGGGAAAACGTAGTCGTCGTCCCGCAGCGCGCGGGCGGAGCCGATCTGCGCCGCCTCCTGGCCGAGCAGCGAGGCCCACAGGCCCAGCTCGCCCTGGCGCTGCAAGGAGGTCGCCTCGGCGTCGAAGCGCCGGGTCAGCACCATGTCGCGGTACAGACCGCGCAATTCTTCGGCGCTCAGGTCGATGGAGTACTCAGGGTGCTCGACCCGCTTGCCCTCGGGTGTCAGCAGCTGAACGAGCTGGATCTCGGCGGCGGCCGGCTGCTTGGGCCCGGCGCTCGCGCGCTTGCTGCTGCTGCGGCGCGGCTTGCGCGCGGCAGTGCTCTCCACGGTCACGGTGTGCTCCTCCGTCTGTCCGGCCCCCGGGATCCGCCGGCGGCTGGGGCCCCCCGCCGATGGCGGGGGGAGCGGCTCGCCCGTTCCGTTACGGCGCACGGGGTGTGTGCGGCGCGGCCGGACCGGGCGTGACAGGCGCCCCGGCGAGTGGCCCGCTGATATGCACGTTACCCAGTGGCAAGGCATCTGTGGAAACGCCCCTGACCTGCGATTTTGCTTGGATTTCCAAGTAAATCGCAAAAGCTGGCAACAACCACTGGTCACAGCGTCGCAGGCCGCCGGAACAACGGCACGTTATCCCGCCGACCCGGAGCACGGGAAGAGTTCGTATGTGAGGATGGGTTTGTGCGTGAAGACGGAAAAATCACGGTATTCCTGCTCGATGACCACGAAGTAGTCCGGCGGGGGGTACACGAAATGCTGTCGGGCGAGTCGGACATCGAGGTGGTCGGCGAAGCCGGCACCGCCGCCGACGCCCTCGTCCGCATCCCCGCCACCAGGCCGGACGTCGCGGTTCTCGACGTCCGGCTGCCGGATGGCAGCGGGGTGGAGGTCTGCCGCGAGATCCGTTCCCAGGACGAGAGCATCAATTGCCTGATGCTCACCTCGTTCGCCGACGACGAGGCGCTTTTCGACGCGATCATGGCCGGCGCTTCCGGATATGTGCTGAAAGCGATCCGCGGGAATGAACTGCTCAATGCGGTACGTGATGTCGCGGCCGGGAGATCGCTGCTCGACCCGGAGGCCACCGCCCGCGTGCTGGAGCGGCTGCGGGGCGGCAGCCCCAAGAGCGACGACCGGCTCACGCATCTGACCGACCAGGAGCGCCGCATCCTCGACCTGATCGGCGAGGGCCTGACCAACCGGGTGATCGGCGAGCGGCTGCACCTCGCCGAGAAGACCATCAAGAACTACGTCTCCAGCCTGCTGTCCAAGCTCGGCATGGAGCGCCGCTCGCAGGCCGCCGCGTATGTGGCCCGCATCCAGGCCGAGAAGCCGCACTGACGGACCGGATGAACAGCACGGACAGGAAAAACAGCACTGACCGGGGCAAGCAGTGACCGGGTCCGGCGACGCCCGGCCGGCGCCCGGCGGCGCGAACCACTGCCGCTGCCCCTCCCGGGCGCGGCGCGCTGAGCGGTCCGGGCTGAGCGGTCCGCGTTGATCCGTCCGCACTGAGCCGACCGCGCTGAGCCATCCGCGCGCCCGCGCCGTCCCAATCGGGACCTACGTCCCGAAGTCAGGGGGCGGCGGCCTCTTCTTCGGCCGGGCGGCAGCCGGGCATGGTGGAACCCATGGCCAACGAGGAACTCCGAGCGCTCGAACTCTTCAGCCGCACCCCCTACGGCCGGATCGCCGTCAGCATGCGCGCGCTGCCCTTCGTGACCGTCGCCCGGCACATCGTGGTGGACCGCAAGCTCATCCTCCGGCTGCACAGCGGCTTCGGCTATCAGCAGGCCTGCGACGGCAGCGTCGTCGCCTACGGAGCGGACAACATCGACAGCGGCTCGGACGACGTCTGGTCGCTCCAGTGCGTAGGCACCGCACATCGCGTCGAACCCGGCCGCCGGGAACTCGATCTCTTCGGCTCGATGCCCCGCTACGCCGACGACCAGCCCTTCGAGCCCGCCTACCTGCGGATTGAACCCCAACTGGTCACCGTCCACCGGCTCCAGGGTGTCTCTGCGCGTCAATGCGAGCACTCAGCGTGATCTAGCATCTGGCGCGTGCTGCGCTCTCCTCCGGCTCTTGTGCCCCTCCCTGCCCGCCAGGCCACTCCCGCCCCTCCCGCCGCTCCGCCGGCCGCTCTGTGCCCTCCTCGGGCCCCTCGGGCCCCTCGCGGTCCGCTGACGGCCACCGCGCCCGACCTGGCCACCCTCGGCTCCCTGCTGCGCCGCTACACCGGCGCCGGGGAGCCGCGCTCGTGCGAGCCGGTGGCCGAAGGGCTGCTGAACCGCGGCTACCGGCTGGCCACCACCAGCGGCCGGTTCTTCCTCAAGCACCACCTCGACGGCGACCCCGCCGCCATCGCCCGGCAACACCAGGTGACCGCCCGGCTGGACGCGCTCGGGCTGCCCGTCGCCCCGCCCGTCGCCGACGCCGAGGGGCGCACCGTCGCCGTGCTCGGCGACCGCTGCTACGCCCTGCACCCGTGGATCGAGGGCCGGCACCGCAACGGCGCCGCGCTCAGCACCGCCCAGTCGCAGCGGCTCGGCATGCTCCTGGGGCTCGTGCACACCGGCCTGGAGCGGGTGATGGACCCGCCCGCCGGTCCACGGCGGGCCGGCGGCCCGACCGCGTTACAGCCGCACCTCAGCGCCGACCCCGAGTGCACCTACTACCTGATCGAGGAACTCCTCGCGCTCACCCGCCGCAACCGGCCGCGCGACGCCTTCGACGAACTCGCCGAGCACCGGCTGCTGGAGCGCCGCGCCCTGCTGGAGCGGCACGCGCACCGCCGCCCGGCGGCGGGCGCGGCGTCCGCGGCCGGCTGGGTGCACGGCGACTTCCACCCGCTGAACCTGCTCTACCGGGGCCCCGAGCCGGTCGCGATCGTGGACTGGGACCGGCTCGGCGTCCAGCCGCGCGCGGAGGAGGCGGTACGGGCCGCCGCGATCTTCTTCGTACGGCCCGGCGGCACCCTTGAGCTGGCGAAGGTGCGGGCGTACGCACGGGCCTACCGGCGAACGGCCGGCGCGGACGCGGCCGAACTCTCGGCGGCGGCGCACCGGGTGTGGTGGGAGCGGCTCAACGACTTCTGGATGCTGCGCTGGCGCTACCGGCTGGGCGACCGCAGAGCCGACCCGCAGTTCCCTGCGGCGGCGGCGCTGGCGGTGTGGTGGACACGGGAGTACGAGGCGGTTCGGGAGGCGTTCGCCGGCTAGCTGTGGCGCTGGCGCGATGCTCACGATGGTTGACCGGTGCAGGCCGGTGGACGGGTGTCCTCAAACTCCCCCCAGACTTCGTCCGGTAGGCGCCCCCAGGACAGGCTGAATTTTCAGCCTGTCCTGCGGAGGACAGCGCGGCCGGAAGGCGCGTAGCCCAAGGGCGGAACCCCGCCGGTCACGGCGCCTCCGGGTCGCCGCCGGCCCCGCCGTCGTCGGGCGGGTTGCCGTCGTCCGTCGCCGGGGGCGTGACGGGCGGCGTGGTCGGGTTCGCGGTGCCCGTGTTGCCGCCGTCGGTGTTGCCGCCGGTCGTCGCGTCGGTCGGGTCCGTGCTCGGCGTCTCGGGCTGCGAGGGCGTCTGCGACGGGGTGTAAGGAGGCGTCGGCGTCGGCGTGAACTGGCCGGCGCCGCCGTCGGTGTTGCCCGGCAGGGTCTGCGGCGGCGTCTCCTTGTCCGGCTCCTTGCTGGGCTTCTTGTCCTTGCTCTGGCTGGCCGAGGGGGACTGCGTGACCTTGTCCTTGTCCGGCCCCTTCTTGTCCGCGCTCTGCAGCGCGAAGTAGACGCCGGCCGCGATAGCGATCACCGCGAGCGCCGCGATGAGCCAGATCTTGGACCGGCCGCCGCGTCCGCCGCGTCCGCCGCGCCCGCCGTGGCCGCCGCCCTGGGAGCCGCCGTCGAAGCCGCCGTCGTCGCCCCGGCGGTTGCCGATCATCGGCTGCTGGGAGGTCTCGCCGTGGGTCGGGTGCTGCATCGCTCCGGCGCCGGCCATGCCCATGGCCGGGGTGATGCCGCCGTCGGGGCCGACCGGGCCGGTGTTCCAAGTGCCGGTGTGGCCGCCCGCTTCGTGCAGCATCTGGAGTGAGTACTGGACCAGCCCGCGCATCTCCTCGGCGCTCTGGAACCGGTCGTCCGGGTCCTTCGCGAGCGAGCGCATGACGAGTCCGTCGAGCTCCGGCGGCACCGCGTCAGAGACCTCGGACGGCGGCCGGGGAATGTCCTGAACGTGCTGGTAGACCACCGAGAGCGGGGTCTCGCCGGTGAACGGCGGGCGCAGCGCGAGCAGTTCGTACAGCAGGCAGCCGGTGGCGTACAGGTCCGAGCGGTGGTCGACGGCCTTGCCGAGAGCCTGCTCGGGGGAGAGGTACTGCGGGGTGCCCATGACCATGCCGGTCTGCGTCATCGTGCTCTGCACGCCGTGCAGCGCGCGGGCGATGCCGAAGTCCATCACCTTGACGGCGCCGCTGTGCGTGATGATCACGTTGGCGGGCTTGATGTCGCGGTGCACGATGCCGTGCTGGTGGCTGTACGCGAGCGCTTCCAGCACGCCGGAGACGATGATCAGCGCCTGGTCGGGCGGCGGTGCGTCGGCGTTGAGGAGCAGGTCGCGGATGGTCCGGCCCTCGACCAGCTCCATGACGATGTACGGCACCACATTGGGGCCGACCGCGTCCTCGCCCGAGTCGTAGACCGCGACCACCGCGTGGTGGTTGAGACCGGCGACGGACTGGGCCTCGCGGGTGAAACGGGCCTTCGAAACCGGGTCCTCGGCGAGGTCGGAGCGGAGCAGCTTCACCGCTACCGTCCGGCCGAGCCGTACGTCCTCCGCCGCGAAGACCTCTGCCATGCCGCCGCGCCCGAGCCGGTGCGTCAGCCGGTAGCGGCCATCGCCGACCAGCCCGCCGTTCCCCCACAGCTCGGGGTTGTCGCCCATGCCGATGCCGGTGGATTCAGGTTCGGACGGGCCCTGGGCGCTCTGCGTCTGTGCCATCGGTCCTCGCCGTCGATCAAGTCCGCTCGCGTGAGCGGTACGGTCTTCCGCAGGGCACGGTACAGGCTTCGCGCCGTGCGCCGGTTTGTGATGGACCGGCCATCAAACCCCTTGGGGGTCAAACGAGGCAAATCTCGTGACGGTATCTTGCACATCCGGTCACGGAACGGGCACGTGGCTTGACGGGCCCCTGCCCTGGGGCAGACTTGCCCGCAGCATCATCAGTATCAGTATGTCTACGCACAGGCAGGCGAAGCAGTACGCCGGTGGCCATGCGGTCGAGGGGGAGCAGACTCATGAGCCAGGACGGCGCACAGGACCGCTACGCGGGGCGATCGGTCGGCGGCGGACGCTACCAACTGCGCGATCTGCTCGGCGAGGGCGGTATGGCGTCCGTGCACCTGGCTTACGACAGCGTGCTCGACCGGCAGGTCGCGATCAAGACCCTGCACAGTGAACTGGGCCGCGAGGCGTCGTTCCGCGAGCGGTTCCGGCGCGAGGCGCAGTCGGTCGCCAAGCTCTCGCACACCAACATCGTCTCCGTCTTCGACTCCGGTGAGGACGACATCGACGGCGCGATGGTGCCGTACATCATCATGGAGTACGTCGAGGGCAAGCCGCTGGGCTCGGTGCTCAGCGAGGACATCGCCGAACACGGCGCGATGCCCGCCGACAAGGCGCTGAAGATCACCGCCGATGTGCTGGCGGCCCTTGAGGTCAGTCACGAGATGGGCCTGGTCCACCGCGACATCAAGCCCGGCAACGTGATGATGAACAAGCGCGGCATCGTCAAGGTGATGGACTTCGGCATCGCGCGGGCCATGCAGTCCGGCGTCACCTCGATGACCCAGACCGGCATGGTCGTCGGCACCCCGCAGTACCTCTCGCCCGAGCAGGCGCTCGGGCGAGGCGTCGACGCGCGGTCCGACCTCTACTCCGTCGGCATCATGCTCTTCCAGCTGCTGACCGGCCGGCTGCCCTTCGAGGCGGACTCGCCGCTGGCCATCGCGTACGCGCATGTGCAGGAGGAGCCGGTCGCTCCCTCCAGCATCAACCGTTCGATTTCGCCCGCGGTTGACGCGCTGATCGCGCGCGCCCTGCGGAAGAACCCCAACGAGCGTTTCCCGACGGCCGAGTCGATGCGCGACGAGACCTCACGGGTGATGCGGACCGGCAACACCGGCGCGACCCCGCTGATCATCAGCGAGGGCCCGCGGGCCCGCAGCGGTGTGGACATCGCCGCCGCCGTCTTCCCGCCCGCGACCGGCGCCCCGCAGCACACCCCGGTCCCGCCGAACGTGCAGACCCCGTACCAGCCGCAGGCGCACGCCGGGCAGTACGGCGGCTTCGGCCCGTCCACCCCGCCGCCGCCCACCCACCAGATGGGGCAGCAGCAGGGCTACCAGACCCCGGCCCCGTACAACACGAACCTCGGCACCCCGCCGCCGTACAACATCTCGCCCCACGCGCCGTCCAACCAGGGCGGCGGCCACAACAACGGCGGACACAACGGCGGCGGCAACGGCGGCGGCAACAAGAAGGTCATCGTCGGCGCGGGCCTGGTGGCGGCGCTGGCCGTGATCGGCGTGATCGTCGCGATCACGCTCAACGGCAACGGCAGCAAGAGTGCGACGGCCGACGACAAGCCCTCGCACAAGGCCTCGGCCCAGACCGATCCCGGCGGCGACTCCGGCGGCGAGGCCGAGCCCTCCGTCAAGCCGGAGGACAAGACCCGCACGATAGAGACCGACGACTGCACGGACGCGTACGAGGACTACAAGGAGAAGACCAAGGTCGACCTGCCCGACTTCTACACGAAGCACCTCGCCTCCGCGAAAGCCTGTATGGACGCCGCGAGTTGGGACTACGAGGTCGTGTACGAGAACGGCGGCATCTGGGGCAAGAACTCCGTCCTGCGGCAGTCGCCGGAGGCGGGCGAGGCGTTCGACGAGAAGTCCGGCAAGATCACGCTGACGGTCGCGACGGGGCGGCCTTAGTCGGCCGGAAGTTGCCGGGCGGGCTGAATTTTCAGCCCGCCCGGCGCTTGAGGCGCCCGGCGCTTGAGGGCACGCGGCGGCCCGCACACACGTGAAGGGGCCAGGCACCGGTGCCTGAACCGGTCCCTGGCATTACCCGTACCCGTACGTGCCCGTACGGGTACTCGCGCAAGCCCGCCAAGGCTAAAGGTACGGACCCGAGCGCGCCCCGCCATGAGACGGACCCTCGTCCTCATCGGCGTCGCCGGCCCCAGGCGGCAACGCTCGCCGCATCTGCTCCAACTGCGCCCGCGCCGCCATCTGCTGCGCGAACAGCGCTGTCTGGATGCCGTGGAACAGGCCCTCCAGCCAGCCGACCAACTGCGCCTGCGCGATGCGCAGTTCAGCCTCGGTCGGAATCGTGTCCTCCATGAACGGGAGCGAGAGCCGCTCCAGTTCCTCCACCAGTTCGGGCGCGAGCCCGTCCTCCAGCTCCTTCACCGAGCTGTGGTGGATGTCCTTGAGCCGCACTCTGCTCGCCTCGTCCAGAGGCGCGGCCCGTACCTCCTCCAGCAGTTGCTTGATCATGCTGCCGATACGCATGACCTTCGCGGGCTGTTCGACCATCTCCGTCACTGGTACCTCGCGGGACTCGTGTCCGTCACCGTCGCCGCCCATCGGGCCGGCGCTGCCGAGAGCCATCCCGTCCTGGCCGACGACCAGGACGTGCGGGCTCTCCTGCGACCGTTCGTTCATCGGCTTGTTCATACCCCCATTGAAACGCACCTCATCCCGCCCGGCGGGCCAGGGTCAGCCGGGAGCGGGTGAAGAGCGCCGCGAGGACACCCGCGAAGACCGGGACGCCGAGCGCGAGCGCGGCGATCGTGGGCCAGGGGAGCACGATCGGGGTGTACGCCGAGTCCATCGGTGTGGCCCGCATGTACTCGGTGGCCGCACGCAGATCGACGAGCCGCAGCGCGACCGCCGGGACCAGCCGGTGTCCTCGTCGTTCCCGGCGCCCTCCTCGTTCCCGGCGCCCTCCTCGTTCCCGGCACCGTCCTTCGCGGGGCCGTAGTCGTTCGCGTCCGGCAGCTGCTGGACCGGCTCACCACGGCTGCTGTCGTCGAAGAACCGCGCGTCGGCGGCGCCGAGTTCGCGGGTCAGCTTCTCGGCCGTGTTCGGGGTGGCGCTGCGGTACGTCACGTCAGCGGCAGTGACGCCGAGGACCGGCAGCGCGATCATCGCGACGACGAGCGCGCTGCTGCCCTTGAAGCGCATCGCGTCACGGCGGGCTATTCGCAGGGCCGCGCGCCAGCCGGAGAGGCGGCTCGACATAGCCCGATGTTGCGGCGGCGCTGGGCCGCCTGGTCCGGGGGAGAGAGACGTCAGATCCGTACCCTCGACGATCACCCGGCCGGACGTGGGCGCGTCCAGTCCCCCGGCGAGCGTCGGCAGCGTGGACTTCCCGGAACCGGACGGGCCCATGACGGCCACGAACTCACCCGGATGGACGATCAGGTCGATGCGGCGCAGCGCGTGCACCTCGGCCATGCCGGTGCCGTGGGTGCGGGTGAGCTGCTGGAGTTCCAGGACGGGCTGGTTACCGGACTGGTCGCGGGGGTGCGGTTGGGGCTGGGGCTGGGGCTGCGGCTGCGGCTGCGGCTGCGGCTCGGTTACGGCTTGTGCGGCGGCCGGGGCCGGCGGCCGGGTTGCGGTCGAGCGGGCATGTTCGTTCCCCCGAGGTGGGCTGAGCACAAGGGTAGCGAGGGGAGTGAGGGGGCCGGAGCGCGCCGGTACGAAGGCGGGTCGGGCAGCCGGGTGGGGCCGGGTGGGGCCGGGTGGGGGCCAGGTCTGGAGGCCCCGCACCCACCCGGATCAGCAGCGGCGCGAATCCCCGGCGGCACAGCCCCCCGGCGGCACAGATCGCAGACGGCACAGATCAGCAGCGGCACAGATCACCGGCGACGCAAGCGCAGACCGAAGAAGGCAAGCCCCAAGCCGGTCAGAGCCAGGCCCGTGCCGAGCGGCAGTACGCGCAGGACCCGGTCCGTCGGCTCTATCGCGGTGTCCTCGGCCGCGACCGGAGCGTCGTCGGTGTAGGAGGGCGCGACCGTCGGCGGGACTTTGCGAGGGGGCCGCTGCTGGTCCGGCCGCGCCTCCGGGGCGATCCGTTGCTGGAGCGGCTCCAGCGGCGGCTGCGCGATCTCGACGTCATGGCGGGGCTCCCGGGTGGGGGCGCGCGGGCGGGGCGGGGGGTGGGCGGGGCGGGGGGTGAGGGCTTCTCCGCCGCTGCCGAGCGGGACGGGCCCGGGGAGGGCGACCGGCTCGCCGCCGGAGAGCCGGAGGCCGCGCTCGCGGAACCGTTGGGAGTCGGGCCGACGCCGATCCCGCCGCTGGGGGCGACATCAGGTCCGGCACCGGGCCCGTACACGCCGGGATCCGACGCGGCCAACGGCTCGTCCGGGCCCTCCGCCGCGCCCCGGGACACGTGGCCGGGCGTCGGCCCGACCGGGCGGCCGGGGTGTACCCGCCCCTCCCCCGACGGCCGCCCCGCCAGCTCACCGGACGGCGGATCGGAAGGGAACGCGGCCGGAGCGGCCACCGGGGCGGCGGAGGGTTTCGCGGGGGTCGCGTCAGCGGTGGGCCCCACCAGCAGCAGCACGCCGGTGACCAGCAATCCGGCTGCGATTCGCGAGCGCATTGCCACGGTCGTAACCCTCCCGTGCCGAGCCGTCGATGACAGACTCAGCGTCACACGAGGTAACCCGACCGGCATCTCGGGAACATCCCGGATCACCCGCCGCACGCCGCGTATCGGAGCCCGTACGCCCGGTCTCACGCGCCCTGCGGACCGCCGCGGACACGTCCCGGATCGCGGGCCACGCCCCCGGGGCGCGGTCGCGGTTTCACGCCCCCGCGCCGCGCCCCCGCGCCCCCTGCGTCGCTCACACAGTCAGCAGGATCTTCCCCACATGCGTGCTCGCGTCCAGCACCCGGTGCGCCTCGGCCGCGTCCCGCATCGGGATCGTCCGGTCCACGATCGGGCGGATCCGGCCGGCGCCGATCAGCGGCCAGACGTGCTCCCGTACGGCCGCGACGATCTCCGCCTTCTCGCCGGGCGGACGCCCCCGGAGCGAGGTGGCGGTGACGGTGCCCCGCTTGACGAGCAGCGCGCCGAGGTTCAGTTCGCCCTTGGCGCCGCCCTGCAGGCCGATGATCGCGAGGCGGCCGTTGACGGCGAGGGCCTGGATGTTCTGTTCGAGGTACTTCGCGCCGATGATGTCGAGAATGACGTCCGCACCCGCGCCGGCTCCGCCGTCCTGCGCGGCTGTGGCCTTGCGGATCTCGTCGACGAAATCCTGCTCGCGATAGTTGATCAGGATGTCCGCGCCCAACTCACGGCAGGCGTCGAGCTTTTCCGCGCTGCCCGCCGTGACCGCGACGCGCGCGCCGACCGCCTTCGCGAGCTGGATCGCCATGGTGCCGATGCCGCTCGAACCGCCGTGCACGAGCAGCGTCTCGCCGGGGCGCAGGTGGGCCACCATGAAGCAGTTCGACCAGACGGTGCAGGCCACTTCGGGCAGCGCGGCTGCCGTGATCAGGTCGACGCCGTCCGGCAGCGGGAGCAACTGCCCCACCGGGACAGCGACCTTCTCGGCGTAGCCGCCGCCCGAGAGCAGCGCGCACACCTCGTCGCCGACCTGCCAGGCGCCCACCCCCGGCCCCAGGGCCACGATGCGGCCGGAGCACTCCAGGCCGGGATACGGGGAGGCGCCGGGCGGCGGGTTGTAGAAGCCCTGCCGTTGCAGCAGGTCGGCGCGGTTGACGGCGCCGGCCACGACCTCGACCAGCACCTCCCCTTCAGCGGGTACGGGATCGGGGACTTCGGCCCAGACCAGGGCCTCGGGGCCGCCGGGTTCGGGAACAGTGATCGCTCGCATACGCCCGACGCTACTCCGGGCGCGCACCGTTGGTCATCCGGCCCGGCATCGTCGGCGTGCTGCTCGGCGAGGCCCGGATGATCGTGATCAGCCGGTCGGTCAGCTGGAGCGGGCTGGCCTCCGGGTCGTCGTAGCCGAGCAGCCGGTGCCCGCGCAGGACCGAGACGACCAGGTCGTCGGTGTCCCGGACGTTCCTGCCCGCCTCGGCCTTGACCACCGGACGCTCGACGAGGTCGAGACCGCTGCCCTGCTGGATCAGGTCCTCCATGACCGTGCCCGCGCTCGGGCTGAGCACCGAGAGCCCCAGCAGCCGCCCCGCCGCGCTGGCGCTGGTGATCACGGCGTCGGCGCCGGACTGCCGCAGCAGCGGCGCGTTCTCCTCCTCACGCACCGCGGCGACGATCTTCGCGCCCCGGTTGAGCTGCCGGGCGGTGAGCGTGACCAGCACCGCGGTGTCGTCGCGCTGGGTGGCGATGACGATCTGCCGGGCGCGCTGCGCCTCGGCCCGTATGAGCACGTCACTGCGGGTGGCGTCGCCGACGACGCCCGCGTAGCCGTCGGCGGTGGCCGCCTCGATCACCTTCTGGGACGGGTCGACGATGACGACCTGTCCCTTGGGCAGCCCGCTGGAGTTGAGCGTCTGGAGGGCGGACCGGCCTTTGGTGCCGAAGCCGACGATGACGGTGTGATCGCGCAAGGCGGACCTCCAACGGGTCAGACGCCACTGCTCACGGGTGCGCTCGGTGAGCACCTCAAGGGTGGTGCCGACCAGAATGATCAGGAATATCACGCGCAGTGGCGTGACGAGCAGGATGTTGAGCAGCCGGGCGCTGTCTCCGTACGGGACGATGTCGCCGTATCCGGTGGTCGAAAGGGTAACCGTCGAGTAGTAGACGGAGTCGAGGAAGTCGACCTTGCCGTCGGCGTTGTCGTGGTAGCCGTCACGGTCCACATAGACGATGAGCACCGTCGCGACCATCACCCCCAGCGCCATCAGCAACCGGCGGCAGACCTGCCGCAGCGGGCCCGGCACTTGGCGCGGGAGCAGGATGCGGTGCGCGTGATCGTCCTCGCTGGAGCGGGCGGCCGCGTCCTGACTGGGCAGCTTCACGCCGGTCCTCCGGGGGTGGCTGTGTTCGGCGTGGTGGCTGTGGCGTGGGTTGCCTCGGTGGCTGCGGTGGCTGCGGTGGCCTCGGTGGCGTGATTGGCCTGGGGGGTCGCGGTGGTCGGCCCGGTCGCGGTGGTCGGCCCGGTCGCGGGCGTCACCGGTGTTGTGGTCATCGCGCCGGTGTACCCCGCTGACCAGGGAAAGTCGAGCGTCTCGACCTCGCTCCCGGCCTCGGCACCGCCGGGCGGGATGACGGCGAGGCCGTCGGCTACGGCGATGCCGCGCAGCATGGCCGGTCCGTTGAAGCGCAGCGGGACGGCGCGCTCCGCGCGATAGGTGACCGGCACGAGCCGGGTGTCGTACGGGTGGCCGTGCACGGCGGTGTCCAGGGGCGCGGTGTCGAGGGGGGTGGTGTCGAGGGGGGTGGTGTCGTGGGGCGCGCCGCCGGAAGGGGAGTTGCGCGGGGAGGCGTCGCGCGGGGAGGTTTCGCGCGGAATGGTGCCGAACGGGGTGGTGTCGTCTGGGGCGGCGCCGCGCGAGGGAGCCCTGCGCGGGGACGCGCCGCGCGAGGCATCCCCGCGCGAGGAGGCGGGTGGCGCTGTCGGGTCCGCGCGGCCGGAGAGCGTGCGGATCAGGGGCTCCGCGAGCGTCAGCAGACCGGAGACGGCGGCCAGCGGGTTCCCGGGGAGCCCCACGAGGTGCCGGCCGTCGGCGAGCCGGGCCAGCAGCATCGGGTGCCCGGGGCGTACCGCGACGCCGTCGACCAGCAGCTCTGCCTCCAGGCGGCGCAGCGTGGGGTGGACGTGGTCCAACGGGCCTGCGGCGGTGCCGCCGGTGGTGATGACGACCTCGGCGGTGGAGTCGGCGATCGCCCGGCGCAGCGCCTCCGCGTCGTCGGACAGCCGCCGGATCGCCGTCACCCGCGCGCCGAGCGCGAGCAGCCAGGGGCCGAGCATCGGCCCGAGCGCGTCCCTGATCAGGCCGTCCTGGGGGAGTCCCTCGCTCAGCAACTCGTCCCCGAGGACCAGCACTTCGACGCGGGGGCGCGGGACGACCGCCAACTCGTCGTACCCGGCGGCTGCGGCGAGCCCCAGCACGGCCGGCGTGACGAGCGCCCCGGCGGGCAGCAACTGGTCGCCCCGGCGGCACTCCTGCCCGCGCGGCCGGATGTCCTGGCCGGGGCCTGCGGGGGAGATGCCGGGGGCCAGATGCAGCGAGCCGTGGGTATGGGGGCGGCGGGTGGTGCCGCTGCTGGTGCTGGTGCCCGTGCCGGCACCGGCACCGCTGCCGCTGCTCGTGCCGGTGCCGGTGCCCGTGCCCGTGCCGGGCTTGGCCTGGGGCCTGGTCGCGGGCTCGGCCGCCTGCTCCCGCTCCGGCTCCGTACGGTCCTCGGCGTGTTCGCTGCGGAGGACGGCGGTCGCGCCGTGCGGCAACCGGGCGCCGGTGGCGATACGGACCGCGTGGCCGTCGGGAAGCGCGGCGACATCGGCGTGACCGGCGAGGATGCCCTGGTCGGCGGCGTTGGCGAGCCGCCATGGGCCGGGTCCTGAGACGGCCCAGCCGTCCATGGCCGAGGTGTCGAAGGACGGCAGGTCGGTGAGCGCGGTGACCGGCGCGGCGAGGACGAGGCCCGTGGCGTCGCAGAGGGCGCGTACGACGGCGGGCAGCGCGGAGCGGGCCGCGCGGGCCGCGATCCGGCGAGCCTCCGGCCAGTCGGTGGCCCGCTCCTGCTGGACCGGCGCGGCGGCGGACGCACGGCCCCTCCCGGCGTCGCGCTCCGTCGCGGGCCGGCTCCCGCCGCCCGTCCGCTCTCCCCGGCCTCGGCCCGGTCCGTCATCCGCCGGCTCGCGTCCCGCGCTCGGGAACGCGGCTGCGTAGGAGGCGTAGGCGACATCGAGCGGATCGAGGCCGGGAGCGGCGGTACGGGAGGACGGGCCCGGCCGGGACCGCGTCGTCGGGTCCGGGTTCGGGTTCGGGTCCGGGTCCGGGTTCGGGTCCGAGGCCGTGTTCGGGGGCAGGGGCGCGGAAGTGGACGGGGACGGCCGATAGCCCACCCCGTTGGCCAGCGCGAGCGCCTCGTCGACCGCTCGCTCCTCGTCGCGGTCGGTCATCCCGCGTCCGGCTTCGGCGGTTCCGCGTCCGGCTTCGACGATTCCGCCGCCCATCGGGCTGCCAGCGCCACCGCCTTGCGGGACGCCTCCGCCACCGCCTCCGGGCCGCCGCCGGCCTGAGCCGCCGCGTAGCCCACCAGGAACGTGGTCAGCGGCGCGGCGGGACGGGCCACGCCATGGGCGGCGTCGCGGGCGAGGTCCAGAAGGACGCTGATGTCGACGTCGAGGTCGATACCGAGTTCGGACTTGACTGAGGTGATCCATTCGTCCAGCACCCTCCCATCGTCCCTGATCCGGGCCCGCGCCGCGCCGAGGTCCTCCCAGGTGTCGCAGTCGAACGACGCGGTGGCGTCCGGGAGCCGGTGCAGCGACAGCTCGGAGGCGAGCAGGCGCAGCGGGAGGTTGGCGAGGCGTCCGTGTTCGGTGGCCAGCAGGGCGAGTTCGCGGCGCAGCGGCTCGGTCCGGTAGGCGGCGACGAGCGGCTGGTCACGCCCGTCGGGGTCGAGGAGGACCGCTCCCTCGGCCTCGCCGATGGCGCCGAGCAGAGCGTGCGCGGTCGCGCGGGTCAGAAAGGGCAGGTCGGCGGAGAGGACGATGACGGTCGGCGCGGAGATCTGCCGCAGCCCCGCGTCGATCGCGGCCAGCGGGCCCCCGCCGGGCGGTTCTTCACGGGCCCAGCGCACCGGGCGTACGGTGCTGCGGCGCGGCCCGACCACGACGGTCCGCCGCGCGTCGGCGCACGCCCCCAGCACCCGGTCGAGCAGCGGCAGGCCGCCGACCGAGAGCGCGGGCTTGTCCGCTCCCCCGAGCCGGCGCGCCGCACCCCCGGCCAGCACGACCGCGTCATAGTCGGCGGAATCTGCGGCTTCGGCGGAATCGGTGTCCCCAGGTGTCACCTCACGAGTATGGCGGCAGCCCCTCCGGCATCGCTGATCCCTCCGATGCGCCTTCCGTGACCTTGGCGACGTCGCCGACGCTGGCGCTGGCGCTGGCGCTGGCGCCGACGCTGGCGCTGGCGCTGCAGGCGACCTCGGGCATCACAGAGTGCGCAGCAATATCGCGGGCTGCTCGACGCAGTCGGCCACGTACCGCAGGAAACCGCCGGCCGTGCCGCCGTCGCAGACCCGGTGGTCGAAGGTGAAGGACAGCTGGACGACCTGGCGTACGGCCAGCTCGCCCTGGTGGACCCAGGGCTTGGGGGTTATCCGGCCGACGCCGAGCATCGCGGCTTCGGGGTGGTTGAGGATCGGGGTCGAGCCGTCGACTCCGAAGACGCCGTAGTTGTTGAGGGTGAAGGTGCCCCCGGTCAGCTCGGCCGTGGTGAGCCTGCCCGCACGGGCGGCCTCGGAGAGCCGGCCGATCTCCGCTGAGAGATCAGCCGCGTTGCGGGTGTGCGCGTCGCGTACGACGGGGACGACCAGGCCCCGGTCGGTCTGCGCGGCAAAGCCGAGGTGGACGGCGGGGAGGCGGACTATCTCGCGCGCCTCCATGTCCACGGTCGAGTTCAACTCGGGGTAGCGGGCGAGCCCGGCGGCGCAGATCCGGGCGAAGAGCGCGAGGAGGGACACCTTGGGGGCGTCCTGAGCCGCGTTCATCGCGGCGCGGGCCGCGAACAGTTCGGTCGCGTCGGCGTCGACCCAGCAGGTCGCGTCGGGAATCTCGCGCCGACTGCGGGACAGCTTCTCGGCGACGAGGCCCCGCAGCCCGCGCAGGGGGATGCGGGTCTCGTGCGGCGTCCCGGCGGCTGCCGTGCGCGCTGCGGTGTCCGGCGCGCGCTCCGGCGTACCGGTGGTCGCAGCGGCTCCGGCGGAGACCGGGGCTGCCGGGGCTGCGGTCGCCGCGTGCACCGCGTCCTCGACGTCGACGCGCAGGATCAGCCCCTCCGGGCCGGACCCGCGCAACGTCCTCAGATCGACGTTTCCCTCACGGGCCAGCCGCCGTACGAGGGGTGAGATGACCGCTATCGGCTCGTCGCCTTCGACGTGGCCGTGGTCCTGGCCGTGGCCGTCAGCTGAGGAGCCGGTGCCTCGCGCTTCCGGAGCGCGGCCCGAGCGGGAGCCGGAGCCCGAACCCGTGCCCAAGCCCGAACCGGTCCGGCCAGCAGAATCGGCCGAGCCCCCCGAACCAGCACCGGCAGCAGGGTCGGCCGCCGCACCGCCCGTACGCGACGTACCTCCCGGCCGGATGCGCCGCCGGCGCGCAGCGGGCGCGGCCGTCCCGTAGCCGACCAGGACGTTCCCTGAGCCCTCGTCGCCGGAGCCCTTGCCCGCAGAACCCTCGCTTCCGCCGGAGCCCGCCGCCGCTGCCGAAGCATCCCCGGCCGCCCCCTCACCGACGGCCGCCTCCCCGCCTCCACCGGCGCGCCCCGCCGCGCCTGCCGCCGCCGCGCCCACGGCGACCGTCAGCAGGGGTGCGCCCACCGGCAGTTCGGCGCCCTCCGCGCCGAAGCACGCGGTGACCACCCCGCCGTACGGGCACGGCACCTCGACCATGGCCTTCGCCGTCTCGACCTCGACCACCACCTGGTCGATCGCGACGACGTCGCCGACCTTGACCAGCCAGCGCACGATCTCCGCCTCGGTGAGCCCCTCGCCCAGATCGGGCAGGGTGAATTCCTTGACCACGGGCATCAGTTGGTTCCCCCCTCGGCGTAGTCGGACTCCCACTGCAACCGCGCCACCGCGTCCAGCACCCGGTCCACGCCGGGCAAGTGGTGCCGTTCCAGCATCGGCGGCGGATACGGGATGTCGAACCCGGCGACCCGCAGCACCGGCGCCTCCAGATGGTGGAAGCACCGCTCGGTGATCCGCGCGGCGATCTCGCCGCCGGGGCCGCCGAAGCCGGTCGACTCATGGACGACGACCGCGCGGCCCGTGCGGCGCACCGACGCGCAGACCGTCTCGTCGTCGAACGGGACGAGCGAGCGCAGGTCGACGACCTCCAGGTCCCAGCCCTCGCCCCGCGCCGCCTCCGCCGCCTCCAGGCAGACGGGGACCGACGGGCCGTAGCTGATGAGGGTCGCGCTGCGCCCCGTGCGACGGATCGCGGCGCGGCCGATCGGGGCGACCGGCTCCGGGTCGTCCGGCGACCAGTCGGACTTGGACCAGTACAGCCGCTTGGGTTCGAGGAAGACGACCGGGTCGTCGGAGGCGATGGCGGCGCGCAGCAGGCCGTACGCGTCGGCGACGGTCGCCGGGGCGACGACATGGAGGCCGGGGGTCGCCATGTAGTACGCCTCGGAGGAGTCGCTGTGGTGCTCGACGCCGCCGATTCCGCCGCCGTAGGGGATGCGGATGGTGATGGGCAGCGGCATCGCGCCACGGGTGCGGTTGCGCATCTTGGAGACATGGCTGATGAGTTGTTCGAAGGAGGGGTACGCGAACGCGTCGAACTGCATCTCGACGACCGGGCGCAGCCCGTACATGGCCATGCCGACCGCCGCGCCCAGGATTCCGGCCTCCGCCAGCGGCGTGTCCGTACAGCGGTCCTCGCCGAACTCCTTGCTGAGGCCGTCGGTGACCCGGAAGACGCCGCCGAGCGCGCCGACGTCCTCGCCCAGGACGTGCACGGCGGGGTCCTCGGCCATGGCGTCGCGCAGCGCGCGGTTCAGCGCCTGGGCCATGGAGGCGGGCTTGCGGGCGGCCCTGACCGGCGCCGGGGACGCGGTCTTCATCGGTTCTCCCCTTCGGCGGCGAGCTCGGCGCGGAGCTGGTCCGCCTGCTCGCGCAACTGCGTGGTCTGCTCGGCGTAGACGTGGGCGAACAGGTCCATGGGGTCGAGCGGCGCGTCCTCGTTCATCCGGTTCCGCAGGTCGGCGGCGAACTGCTCGGCGGCGTCCCGGACGGCCCGCTGGTGCGTCTCGTCGAGCAGCCGCCGGTCCCGCAGCTCGCGCTCCAGCAGGTCTATCGGGTCGTGCGCGCGCCACGCCGCCACTTCGGCGTCGGAGCGGTAGCGGGTCGCGTCGTCGGCGTTCGTATGGGCTTCGATGCGGTACGTGACGGCCTCCACGAGGGTGGGACCGCCGCCGCCGCGGGCCCGGCTGACAGCCTGGCCCAGCACCTCGTGGACGGCCGCGACGTCGTTGCCGTCGACCAGCCGGCCCGGGATCCCGTATCCGACCGCCTTGTGGGCGAGGGAGGGGGCGGCGGTCTGTTTGGCCAGCGGAACGGAGATCGCGAAGCCGTTGTTCTGGACGAGGAAGACGACCGGGGCCCGCCAGACGGCGGCGAAGTTGAGCGCCTCGTGGAAGTCGCCCTCACTGCTGCCGCCGTCGCCGACCATTGCCAGCGCGACGACGTCGTCGCCCTTGAGACGGGCCGCGTGGGCGAGGCCGACCGCGTGCGGAAGCTGGGTGGCCAGGGGGGTGCAGAGCGGGGCGATGCGGTGCTCGCGTGGGTCGTAGCCGGTGTGCCAGTCACCGCGCAGCAGGGTGAGCGCCTGTACAGGGTCGAGGCCGCGGGCGATGGCGGCGAGGGTGTCGCGGTAGCTGGGGAAGAGCCAGTCGCGCTCCTCCAGCACCTCGGCGGCGGCGATCTCGCAGGCTTCCTGGCCGGTCGAGGAGGGGTATACGGCCAACCGGCCCTGTCGGGTGAGCGCGGTGGCCTGGGTGTTGTAGCGCCGCCCGCGCACCAGCCCGGCGTGCAGCCGGAGCAAGAGCCCGGCGTCGAGATCGCTGCCCGCCGGCGTGCCCAGCAGCCGGTAGGGCTCCGGGTCGGGCAGCAGCGGCGCCGGATCGGTCCGGGGCCGCCACGCGGGCGGCGGTGAGGGCTGCTCCCCGCTGGTGGCGCGGCTGCCTGGCTGCTCAAGGACCGTCATATCGAGCACCTCCTCGTGGGCGGGGCTTCAAGGCGTGATCACATCGGAAGAGCGGGCAGTTCTCCCCTACCGATTGTTCGGTCGTCGGCACATTTTGGCTACAGGCGACGCCAGCCTGTGGACAAACGGTTCTCCACAGCTTGAGATGAAGCCAGTACGTCCATCGAGGGGAGGCGAGGCGCCATGCCGGACGAACAGATGGCCCATCCGGACCAGCGGCCTCCCGTGCGCCCCCTGGACCCCATCGACCGCGACATCCTCCGGATGCTGCAGACCGACGGCCGCGCCTCGATACGGTCGGTCGCCGAACGGGTGCACGTCTCGCGAGCGAACGCCTACGCCCGTATCAACCGATTGATGGACGACGGCGTGATCCGCGGCTTCAGCGCCCGGGTGGACCAGGAGCGGGCCGGGCAGGGCGCGTCCGCGTACATCACGCTGAAGATCGTGCAGAACTCCTGGCGGACGGTGCGCGAGAAGCTCAAGGCGCTGCCGGGCGCCACCCATATCGCGCTGGTCAGCGGGGATTTCGATGTCCTGCTGCTGGTGCACACCGCCGACAACCGGGAGCTGCGGGAGCTGGTGCTGACCCGCATCCAGATGATCCCGGAGGTGCTCAGCACCCGGACGCTGCTGGTCTTCGAGGAGACGGACCTGGAGCCGGAGGGCTGAGGTCGGAGGGGCGAGGTCGGAGGGGCGGGCCGCTGGGGCCGAGACCCGCGCCGGATCGCCGCTACGGCCGGCCTGGCCGGTGCCGCCGGAACTCCTGCGCGGCGAAGAGCACGAGGGGAAAGGCCAGCCCCAGCGCGAAGTCCGGCCACTCGATGACCGCCGACCGCACCGCCAGCAGCCCCGCCAGCACGCACAGGACCAACAGCAAGCCCGCCCAGTAGCGGGCAAGCAACGCCCCGAGGTCGAGTCGAGGCCGCCTCGGCAGGAGATCCGACAGCTGCTTGGCGCGCGCGGACTCCCGCTTGACCACCAGAGCCTCCGCCAACGGCACCACCACATCGCCGGCCCGGGCCAGCGGAACGCGCTCCAGGTCGCAGAGCGCCTGGGCGCACCACCACACGCCCCAGAGCGAGATCCCCGGCTCGTCCTGCGGCTTGCCCCAGTGCCCCTCCGGGGTCTGGGTCGACAGCACCTTGCCGAGCAGCCGTACGACCAGCCCGAGCGGCGGGGCGTCCGGGTGCCGCAGCAGCGCGGAGATCGCGGTCGGGACGCCGTACTGCCACAGCAGCAGCCGCGCCGGCGCGCCGTCCGGCCCGCAGGGGGCGTTGTACATCTCCAGCCGGGCGCCGAGCCCCTCGGTCCGCCGCTCGCGCTCCAGTTCCCCGATCAGCCAGTCGTAGCCGCGGCGCACCGCCGCCGAGTGCTGGCCGCCGCGCAGTTCCGCGAGCACGATGAGCGCCATCGCGGTCTGCGATACGGCGGGCGTGGTGGCCGACTTGTCGACACCCCAGCCGCCGGAGAGCATCCGCTGAGCCTCCATCAGCCAGCCGATACCGGCCTCGATCGCCGGGTGGACGGGGTCCAGCAGGTCGATGCCGTGCAGGGCGATGCAGGTGAGCCAGACGCGGGACGGACAGCCGCGCAGCGAACCCCAGCCGCCGTCCGGATTCTGGTTCGCGACCATCCACTTGAGGGCGCGCGCGGCGTCCGGTGCGCCGTCCGTCAGCTGACAGCGCACCGTCCCGATCATGCGCGCCACCCACGCGGTGGCTTCGATGACGGGGCGGCCGTGGCTGCTCTTGGTGGACCAGCCGCCGTCCAGCAGCGGGTCGTCCGACTGGATCTGGCTCGCGGCCAGGAAGGTGAGCGCGTCGCGGAAGTGCTCGTTCCGGTCGTGGCAGATGTCGAAGACCAGCAGGCCGACGGCGGTCGCGGTCACCCCGGGGTCCGGCCGCTCCAGCTCGTGATACCAGCCGCCCCCGCCGCGTTCGCTCCCGTTGTACGTACTGCGCAGCACGACCAACGCGCTGCGCAGCGAACCGATCACCAGGCGGCTGTCCACTCCGTCGCCGTAAGGCAGTCCGGTGCGTGTCGTCCTCACAGCAAGCCCCCCAGGATTCTTCGTCGGCACGGGAAGGCACAACGCGATCGCGGTGGAATCATGATAGGTCGTACACCCGTATATCGGACTCCGGCTGCAGAAAGGCGCATTGTCGTGACTGCTCTGGAATCGCCGCCGGCAGATGACTTCCAACGCGCGTTGGGGAGCGGCGATGTGCTCGTTCTGGGCGGCGGCGAACGGGGGTTGAGGCAGGCGCGGGCGCTGGCGCGGGAGGGTGTTCAGGTCGCGCATGCCGACGTCGGCAGTCGCGGCCCGGGCGGCGGTGATTCGAGCGACGGCGACGATTTTCCGGATGACATCCGGGGCGCTGCCGGTCGCGTTCGGCGGCGGCGCCGCTTGGACCTGTTGCCCGGTTCCTTCGCCGGATGCTGGGCCGAGGCGGATTCGGCGCGGTCGCTGCCCGCCGCCACCCGGCTGGTCAGGCCCGGTGGCCCGATCGCCCTGGCCGGGGCGACCGTGGGGAGCGGACCGGCGGCCCAGGATGCTTACACGGCCCATGCGGCCCAAGAGTCCGATGCGGACTGCCTGTTCTGCCCGCCGCGGCGCTTCGAGGTCAACGCGCTGGCAGGACTGCCGGGGGCGGCAGGGGTGTTGTGGGCGGACGACAGCACCTTCGTCATCCCCGATGTGGCCCCCGTCGCCGATGGACATCTGCTGTTGGTGACCACCCGTCACTACGCCTGTTCCGGCGCGCTGCCGACCGGGGTCTGGGAGGCCGCCGAGCAGGCCAGGGCCATGGTCGGGCGGCTGTTCCAGGAGGTCTACGGGACGGGCACACTGGTTTTTGAACACGGCCCCGCGCGCCCGGGAGGCGCCGGCTCCTGCATCGATCACGCGCACTGGCACTGTCTGCCCGACGCCCCGCCGGGGCGGCTCCCCCGGCTCCCGGGCCGGCTCCCCGCGCCGGGCGCTCGGGGCGCGATGCGCGGCGCACTGGAGGCGTACGGGCTGTCCGCGCGCCCCGCCGACCGCGCCCTGCTGGCCACCCTGCACCGGGCTGGGCGCTCCTACCTCCTGCTGGAGGAGGGCGGGCGGCGGCTGGCGTTTCCGGCCGAGGACCTGCCGCGTCAATTCCTGCGCACCGTGGCCCTGTCGGTGCTCGGCGGAGCTTCGCCGCCGGAGAGGGATCAGCGGACCGGGCGGCCGGGGCGGACCGTACGGCGTGCGGGCGGCGGCCAGTGGCATCTGTCGTACGCGTCGGTGGCGAGCCGGGAGCGCTTCGGCCGCACGCTGGGGCGGCTGCTTCCGGTGGCGGACCGGATGGCGAACCGGCTGACGGAACGGCTGGCGGAAGGGCTGGCGGAAGGGCTGGCGGAAGGGCTGACAGACCGCGGGGACCTGCTGGATCACGTTCCGGATCACAGGCCGGACAGCCCGCCGGCCCCGTTCGACAGCCACCAGTAGAGCTCGGCCGTCGCCACCCGGTCGCCCTCCCCCACCTTGTCGGCGGCGTCGACGTACCCCGTGGTGTAGGCGTGGCGCAGCCCGTCACGGCGGTAGGCGAGCACATTCTGCATGCCGCCCGCGCCGTGCCGCAGCAGCCACAGTGGACGGCCGGGCGCCTTGCGGTCGAGCGCGACGAGGAGGTCCTCGCCGACACCGGTGTCCGGCGGCAGGCCGAACAGCCGGGCCAGCGTGGCGGCTTCGACGATGACGAGATCGGCCGCCGCGATCGCGGGCAGGACGTCGGAGAACGGCAGCCGCCGGTCGATGTCGTGCGGGACGAGGTCGAAGGCCGTACGGACACCGGCCGCGCGGGCCAGCGACAGCGCCTCGCCGACGGCGGCGCGGGAGGTCGGGGACAGCAGGGAGTAGCCGTCGCAGAGCACCACGTCGGCGTCCCGGAGCAGGTCGTAGGAGGCGCGGACATCGGCTACGCCCAGCGAGCAGCCCGGGGACGGATCGCTGGCGATCAGCAGGCGCACTCCGTCCGGCGCGCGCCGGGGGCGCGGAACGCGCGGGGTGTCCCAGACCATGACGACGAAGCCGTTGGGCATGCCCTTGGCGACATGCAGCCGGGCATGCACGCCGAGCGCCCGCAACTCCTCCTCGACGACGGACGTCAACGCGTCGTCGCCGACCTTGGCGAGGACGTTGACGCGCGCGAAGTGACTGCGGGCGTGCCGGGCCATGTTGACGGACGTGCCGGAGACGACGAAGTCGACCGGGGCGTAAGCGAAGTGCGTCCGGCTGAGCTGGGTGAACCGCCGGTTGGGCAGCCGGGTGCGCAACTCCAGCCGCACGTCCCCGACGATCGTCAGCGTGAACCTGCGCTCCGGCGGCTCGGCCGCCCTCAATAAGTCCGCAGGGCCGCCGCCCTCACACCCCACTGCGGCTCCTCAGGAACTGCTCCAGGACGGGCTTGAGGTCGGGGATGAGGTCGTACGAGTCGACAGCGCTGAGCGGCACCCAGCGGGCCTCGTCGAGGTGGTCGCCGGGGACCTGGTGGTCAGTGCTCAACTCGGTGGATTGCGCCTCGCACTCGCGGGCGACCGCGACCAACTGCACCCGGCCCGGCGCGCCCTGGGGGTCGGACATCGTCCATTCCCACAGGTAGAACGGGCGGCCGGGGCTCACGGCGACGCCGGTCTCCTCCCACACCTCGCGCCGGACGTGCGTGTCGGCGTCCTCGCCGAGCGTCATCCGGCCGCCGGGGACCTCCCACAGCGTGGGGTGCCGGGGGTCGGCCGCGGATTTTCGCACCATCAAGAGGCGGTCGTCGTCCAGGATGAACGCCTTCTGGACGAATTCCAGGCGGTCAGGGGGCGAGAGGCCATCGACGCCGCCCCGTTCGTACGCGTCGCCGGCCGCGACCTCCGCGGCGGCGTCGCCCCCCGCTGAGGACACGTCGGCCGGTTCGGCTGATCCGGGTACCTCGGCCGGTTCGACCATCCTGTGCTCCCCTTTGCCGAAGGGCGATCGACGACTACGGACCGTGAGCCCGCTTCACGGTAGCAGCGGAGGCCCGGGGTCAGGAGCATCCCGGGCAAGCCGGACAGCCCGCACACGCAGAGCTTGCCCGGTCGACGGCGCGCGAAGCGCTCCGGGACGCGCTGGAGCCGCCCCCGTACGCTTCAGCCGCGCAGCCCGGCGAACGCCATCCGCACCACCGCGTCGGCGACCTCGTCGCTGGTCTCGGCCCCGCTGCGGCCCGGCCGGTACCACTCCACAATCGAGTTGATCATGCCGAACAGCAGCCTGGTGGCCAGCCGCACGTCCAGATTGCTGCGCAGGTCGCCGTCGGCCGTCGCCGCCTTGAGCAGCGCGGAGACCTGCTGGTCGAACTCACGGCGGCGCTCCATGGCCCACCGCTCGGTGTCCGTGTTCCCCCGCACGCGCAGCAGCAGGGTGACGTAGGGCAGCTCCGCCATCAGCACCTCGGCGGTGCGCCGGGTGACGTGTTCCAGCCGGTCCACCGCACGCCCTTCGACCGCGCGGGGCTCCTGGAGGATGCCGGAAAGCCCGTCCAGGGCCCGGCTTATCGCCAGCCGCAGCAGCTCTTCCTTGCCCTTCACATGGTGATAGATGGACGACTTGGAGATGCCTGCGGCCCGCGAGAGATCCTCCATGGAGGTGCCGTCGTAACCGCGCTCGTTGAACACCTCCACGGCCACAGCGAGCAGCGTTTCGGGCGTGTAGGTGTCCCGCTTCACACGGGGACTGCTGCGCTGTTCCATGGTCACGATTAGAGCAGCTTCCGTTCGGCGGCCGCCCGGCGGAGCAGCGCCTGGGAGGGGGCGTACCGCCCGGTGGGGTACGCGCCGTGCAGCCGGCCGAGTACGCCGCACAGCCAGGCCGCGCCGAGCCGCTCGCCCCACTCCAGCGGGCCGAGCGGATAGTTCACGCCCAGCCGCATGGCGGTGTCGATGTCCTCCGCGCTCGCCACCCCGCGGGCCACGGCGTCCACGGCGAAGTCCACGTACCAGCCGTGGCCCGAATGAGTCCTGCGCTGAGTTCCACACAGGTCCTGCGTTGAGTCCTGCCCCGCGTTCCGCGCCGAGCTCCGCGTGAGTTATCCACAGGTTTTACCGGCCCTCTTGTCCCGACCGATCGTTCGGTTAATCTAGCCGTGTCGCCCGTTCCCCGCCCAGCTCAACGAGGAGTTGGTCATAGATGGCCACTGAACTCAGCACCGTCCAGCTGATCGAGAAGCACCGTCCGACGCTCGACCAGGCGCTGGAAGCGATCCGTAGCCGCGCCTACTGGTCGCCCCACCCCGAACACCCGAAGGCGTACGGCGAGGGCGGCGTGCCCGGCAGCCTGAGCGCCGCCGAGGGCCAGGCGGCCTTCGAGGCGCTGCGCGGCAACCGCCTGCCGCTGGACCAGCCCGGCACGGACGGCTGGGAAGGTGACGAGGTGTCGCCGTACGGCATCGAGCTGGGCGTCCAGTACCCGCACCCGGACCTGGAGGTGCTGCTGCCCGCGATGCGCGCGGCGATGCCCTCCTGGCGCGAAGCCGGTCCCGAGGTGCGCGCCCTGGTCTGTCTGGAGATCCTGTCCCGGATCAACGCGCGGACGCACGAGTTCGCGCACGCGGTGATGCACACCAGCGGCCAGGCGTTCATGATGGCGCTCCAGGCCGGCGGCCCGCACGCCCAGGACCGCGGTCTGGAAGCCGTCACCTACGCGTACGCGGAACAGGTCCGCACGCCGCAGGCGGCCGACTGGTCGAAGCCGCAGGGCAAGCGCGACCCGATCAACCTGCGCAAGGAGTTCACGGCGGTTCCGCGCGGCGTCTCGCTGCTGATCGGCTGCAACACCTTCCCGACCTGGAACGGCTACCCCGGCCTCTTCGCCTCGCTGGCCACCGGCAACCCGGTGCTGGTCAAACCGCATCCGCGGGCCGTGCTGCCGCTCGCGCTGACCGTCGCCGTCGCCCGCGAGGTGCTCACCGAAACCGGCTTCGACCCCAACCTGGTGGCCCTGGCCGCCGAGCGGCCCGACGAGGGGATCGCCAAGACCCTCGCCCAGCGCTCCGAGGTCCGCATCATCGACTACACCGGCTCCACCGCCTTCGGCGACTGGCTGGAGGCCAACGCCCGCCAGGCGCAGGTCTTCACGGAGAAGGCCGGCGTCAACACCGTCGTCGTCGACTCGACCGACGACTACAAGGGCATGCTGAACAACCTCGCCTTCTCGCTGTCCCTCTACAGCGGCCAGATGTGCACCACCCCGCAGAACTTCCTGATCCCCCGCGAGGGCATCGGCACGGACGTCGGGCGCAAGTCCTACGACGAGGTGACGGCCGACCTGGCCGCGGCCGTGGAAGGGCTGCTCGGCGACGACGCGCGGGCGAACGCGCTGCTGGGCGCGATCGTCAACCCGCAGGTCAAGGAGCGGATCGAGGCGGCTGCCGGGCTGGGCGAGGTCGCCCTCGCCTCGCGCTCCGTGGCCAACCCGGACTTCCCCGGCGCCACGGTCCGCACGCCGGTGATCGTCAAGCTGGACGGCGCCAAGCCGGACGCGGAAGCGGCCTATCTCTCGGAGTGCTTCGGGCCGGTGTCGTTCGCGGTCGCCGTCGACTCCGCGGCGGAGGCGGTCGCGCTGCTGCGCCGCACGATCCGTGACAAGGGCGCGATGACGGTCGGCGCGTACACCACCTCGCCCGAGGTCGAGAAGCTGGTCGAGGACGCGTGTCTGGAGGAGTGCGCCCAGCTGTCGCTGAATCTGACCGGCGGCGTCTACGTCAACCAGACGGCGGCGTTCTCCGACTTCCACGGCTCCGGCGGCAATCCGGCGGCCAACGCGGCGCTGTGCGACGGCGCGTTCGTCGCGAACCGCTTCCGCACGGTCGAGGTGCGCCGCCCCGCCTGATCCGGGCGGCAGACCGGGTGCGGCCTGTCCTGGCCGTGCGTGTCCTGACTCCGCGTGTCCTGACTCCGCGTGTCCTGGCCGTGCTGCCGGGTCAGGACACTGCGGCCAGGTCAGGACACCGGAGGCGGGCCGCCCCAGTGGAAGAGCGCCATGGCGACGCTGGTGGCGAGGTTGTAACTGGAGACCTGCGGCCGCATGGGCAGCGCCACCAGCTCGCTCGCGCGGGCCCGCAGCTCCGGTGAGATGCCGTGCCGCTCGGAGCCGAACGCGATCAGCGCGTCATCGGGGATGGCGACGGACCTGATGTCCGCGCCCTCCGGATCGAGGACGTACAGCGGTCCGGGCGGCAGCTCCGGCAGGCCCAGCCGCTCGACAGCGGTGGCGTAGTGCAGGCCCGCGCTCGCCCGTACGACATTCGGGTGCCAGGGGTCGATGTCACCGGTGGTGACCACCCCGGTGGCCCCGAATCCGGCGGCGAGCCGGATTACGGCCCCGATGTTGCCCAGGTTGCGGGGGTTGTCCAGGACGACGACCGGGGCCGGCCTGGGCAGTCGCTTCAGGGCGGCCAGGTTCGCCGCCGCGTCACGCCTGCCCGCCAGCGCGGCGACCGCCGTGGGGTGCACCTTGGGCACCAGCTCCCGCAAGGTCTTCGAAGGCACCTCGATGACGAACTCAGCGATCCTGTCCGTCAGATCACCGGCCAGGTCGGCCGCGAGCGCCAGGACGGAGTCCTTGTCGCTGGTGACCGCCAGCCGCACGTCCGCGCCGAAGCGCAGCGCGTGCTTCAGCGCGTGGAAGCCGTCGAGCAGCACGGCGTCCGGGGCGCTCTCGCGCCACTGCCGCACCACACCCTCGGTTGTGTCGTTCTCGCTGTTCACCGCACGAGAGTACGGGCCGGACCCTCGCCGTCGCGCGCCGCCACCGGCTCCGCGCCCAGCTCCGCCCCCGCCTCCGGGTCGGTGCCGGAGGGCTTCCTACGGGAGAACCTGGTGCCGGCGAGCAACCGGTCACAGCCACGGGTCAGCCAGGCGCCCAGCCGGCGCAGGAAGCCAGTGGGCAGGAACACCGCGTCCGCCGCGATCATGGCGAGCGAGAAGAACGGCAGTCCGAGCACGACCGCGATGCTCAAGTGCTCGGTGATCATCAGCACCAGCAGCACGTTCTTGAGCCGCCGGTTGGCCAGCGTGAAGGGGAAGGCCACCTGGACGATCACGGTGCCGTAGGTGATCAGCATGACCAGCAGCCCGCTCCCGGCCAGGGCGTCGGAGAGGGCCGGCCAGGGCGAGAAGTAGTCCAGGTGCATCGGGTAGTAGAGCGCGGTGCCGTCCTGCCAGCGCGAGCCCTGGACCTTGTACCAGCCGGCGGTCGCGTAGATGAGACAGACCTCGACCATGATCACCAACAGTGTGCCGTTGTGCGCGAGGTTGGCGATGACGTCGAGCAGGGTGCGCGGCTCGCCGGGGGCGAAGCGCCGGACCAGCCACCAGAGCGCCTGGGTCACCCACAGGCCCCAGAAGACCAGCGACCAGCCCCAGCTCAGCTGGCCCAGCAGGGTGCCGCCGGCCAGCAGCAGGCCGAGCACCGACCAGAGCACGACGCCGGTCCGGTCCCCGGCGGGCATGCGCTCGCCGGTAGCGGGCTCGCCCGGCGCGGGCTCAGCGCTCGTGTCCTCGCCGGTCGCGGACCCGCCGCTCGGGTGCTCGTCACGGGCCGCGCGCCGCGCGTCCAGTGACCAGACCTGGCCGCAGCGGGTCAGCACCAGGTAGATCGACATCAGGTGGACGACGTTGTCGCCGCCGTCGCCCATGAAGATGTTGCGGTTCTGCAGGGACAGCACGCCGACCATGAACAGCACCGACATCGTGCGGGTGCGCCAGCCGAGCAGCAAGAGCGCGCTGGAGGCGATGGCCAGGGCGTAGACGAGCTCGAACCAGATCCGGCCGTCGGACCAGCTCAGCAGAGTGAAGGCGTGGTTGCCGTCCAGCAGCAGCCGCGCCATGTCCCAGCTCCACGGGCTGTCCGGCCCGTACATCTCGTGCCGGTGCGGCAGCTCGCGCAGCAGGAAGCACAGCCAGGTGAACGCGAAGCCGATGCGTATGACAGCGCTCTGGTACGGGCCGAGAGCGCTGCCGGTTATGCGGCCGAGGCCCCGGGCGAGAGCGGCTTCCAGCCTGGCTGCGAGGCCGGGCGCGGGCAGAGCGTCCGTGGGTGTGGGGGATGCGGGGGATGCGGGAGCGTCGTGGGTCACCGGGACGTCCCCTTCGGCCGGTCGTCGGCCGTGATCTGCCACCAGGGCATCACCCGGTGCACAGCCTTCGGGTCGATCTTCTCGTCGCTCCACGGCGGCGGCCCGACGGGCGCCGTCTCGGAGCGCACCTGCACCCGCTGGACGCTGCCCTGCCGGCTCCACTCCGGGCCCAGCCGCAGCACCACGATGCGCCGGATGTACCGCTCGGAGAGCCGGCCGCGCAGGCTCGGCGCCGCGTTCTCCCTCGTCCGGGTGGACCGGGCGTTCTCGTCGCCGCTCCCGGTCCCGTTCTCGCCCTCGTGCGATCCGGCGTAGAAGTCCCAGGCGCGGCGCAGTTCGTTCTGCGCGGTGTGGCTGGGCAGCAGGCTGTGCCGGATGGTCGCGCCGTCGCGGGCCGAGAGGTCGGTCCAGTCCGTGGTCCCGGTGGCGCCGTCGGCGCCGACGACTTCGGCGCGCGCCTGCACGGCGATGTTCTGCTGGAGCGGGTTGGGCGCGAAGAGCTTCCAGTTCTGTTCGAACTCGGGATACACGTATGCGTCGACCGCCCCGCCGTGCTGCTTGGTGACCGTGTTGGACGGCGCGACATGCAAGAAGATCATCGCCAGGTGCACAGCGGCGGCGACGGCGACGACGGCCACCGCGACGGCGACGACGATCCTCGACGGCAGTGACAGCGCGGCGATGCCGCCCGCTTTCCCGTCGTTTGGCTCCATACCTGCCCCGTCCCCGAGTCCGCCGCTCATGCGTACGCCTCGGAACGGTACCCACGCCGCCCCACCCGGCACAGCGCCTGCGCGATTATCCACAGCCTTGACACCCTACGGGCGCTCGGCACACCATTGAACCGAACGATCGGTCGGTTGGTTCGTGAGCCCGGAACAGGGGATCGTATGACGACGATGACGACGGACGCGGAGGCGTACGAGGCGGCGTTCGACGCCGCCGTGGCGGCGGACGAGCGCATCGAGCCGCGCGACTGGATGCCCGACGCCTACCGGGCCACGCTGGTGCGCCAGATCGCCCAGCACGCCCACTCCGAGATCATCGGAATGCAGCCCGAGGCCAACTGGATCACCCGCGCTCCATCCCTTCGGCGCAAGGCGATCCTGATAGCCAAGGTCCAGGACGAGGCCGGACACGGGCTGTACCTCTACAGCGCCGCCGAAACGCTCGGCACCAGCCGCGAAGAGCTGCTCGACAAGCTGCACGCAGGCCGCCAGCGGTACTCCTCGATCTTCAACTACCCGACCCTGACCTGGGCCGACGTCGGCGCCATCGGCTGGCTCGTGGACGGCGCGGCGATCACCAACCAGGTCCCGCTGTGCCGCTGCTCATACGGCCCCTACGCCCGCGCGATGGTCCGGATCTGCAAGGAGGAGTCCTTCCACCAGCGGCAGGGCTACGAACTCCTGCTCAGCCTGAGCCGCGGCGCCGAAGCTCAGCACGCGATGGCGCAGGACGCGGTGGACCGCTGGTGGTGGCCCTCACTGATGATGTTCGGCCCGCCGGACGACGAGTCCTCGCACTCCGCGCAGTCCATGGCCTGGAAGATCAAACGCCACTCCAACGACGAGCTGCGCCAGCGCTTCGTGGACATCTGCGTACCGCAGGCCGAAGCCCTGGGCCTGACGCTGCCCGACCACGACCTGCGCTGGAACGAGCAGCGCGGCCGGCACGACTTCGGCGCGATCGACTGGGACGAGTTCCACGAGGTGCTGCGCGGCAACGGGCCGTGCAACGAGGAGCGGATCAGCCGCCGCAGGCAGGCCCACGAGGACGGCGCATGGGTGCGCGACGCAGCGACCGCCTACGCGGCCAAACACGGAGAGGTGCCGGCATGACCACGCACGACTGGCCGCTGTGGGAAGTCTTCGTCCGGAGCAGGCGCGGGCTCTCGCACACCCACGCCGGAAGCCTGCACGCACCGGACGCCGAAATGGCGCTGCGCAACGCCCGCGACCTCTACACCCGGCGCTCCGAGGGCATCTCGATCTGGGTGGTGCCCTCCGCCCGGATCACGGCTTCCTCGCCGGACGAGAAGGACCCGTTCTTCGAGCCCTCCGCCGACAAGCCCTACCGCCACCCGACGTTCTACGAGATCCCGGACGGAGTGCGGCACCTGTGAACCGCGAAACCGCGACGGCGGCGCCCGCCACCGCCCCGCTGCCCGCCGCCCTCGCTCTCGGCGACGACGCCCTCGTGCTGGCCCAGCGGCTGGGGGAGTGGGCCGGCTGCGCACCGGTCCTGGAGGAGGACGTCGCGCTCGCCAACATCGCCCTCGACCTGCTGGGACAGGCGCGCGTGCTGCTCAGCCTCGTCGGCGACGAGGACGAGCTGGCGTACCTCCGCGAGGAGCGGGCCTTCCGCAATGTGCAGCTGGTGGAGCAGCCGAACGGCGACTTCGCGCACACCATCGCCCGCCAGCTCTACTTCTCCACCTACCAGGTCCTGCTGTACGGGCAGCTGGCGCGGCAGGGCGAGAGCGCCTTCGCCCCGCTCGCGGCCAAAGCGGTCAAGGAAGTGGCCTACCACCAGGACCACGCCGAACACTGGACGCTGCGGCTCGGCGACGGCACCGACGAGAGCCGGCAGCGGATGCAGCGCGGCCTGGACGCCCTCTGGCGCTACACCGGCGAACTCTTCGAGCCCGTCGAGGGCCTCGACATCGACTGGGCGGTGCTGCACGACAGCTGGCTGAGCGGCGTCACACAGCTGATCGAGCGCGCGACGCTGACCGTGCCGGCCGGGCCCCGGCGCGGCGCCTGGACAGCGGGCGCGGGCCGGCAGGGCATCCACACCGAGCCCTTCGGCCGGATGCTCGCCGAGATGCAGCACCTGCACCGCAGCCACCCGGGGGCGTCATGGTGACGCGGCGGCCACCCGGCAGCGACACCATGCCCACCCCCCTGGAGGCGGAGCTGCTGACGCTCGCCGGCGCGGTGCCGGACCCCGAACTGCCAGTGCTGTCGCTGGCCGAACTGGGCGTGCTGCGCACTCTGCACGTCCTGGGACCCGGCCGGGTCGAAGTGGAGCTGACCCCCACCTACACCGGCTGCCCCGCGATCGACTCGATGGCCGCGGACATCACCCGCGTCCTCCAGGACCACGGCATGGCCGAGGTGTCCGTGCGGACCGTACTGTCCCCGCCGTGGACGACGGACGCGATCAGCGCCGAGGGCCGCCGCAAGCTGACGGAGTACGGCATAGCCCCGCCGCGCCCGACCCGGCCGGCCGACGGCTCCGCCGGCCCCGTCATGGTCGAGCTCGCGGTGCGGTGCCCGCACTGCGGCTCCACCGACACCAAGCTGCTCAGTCGCTTCTCCTCCACCGCCTGCAAGGCGCTGCGCCGCTGCGAGTCGTGCCGTGAGCCCTTCGACCACTTCAAGGAGCTGTAAATGGCCGCGGTCCGCCATGGCGCGTTCCGTCCGCTGCGGGTGACCGAGGTCGAGCGGCTGACCGATGACGCGGTCGCCGTCACCTTCGCGGTGCCGCCCGAGCTGCGCGAGACGTTCCGCTACGCCCCCGGCCAGCACATCGCGCTGCGCCGCCGCGCGGACGGCGCGGAGATCCGGCGCACCTACTCGATCTGCGCACCGGTCACCGATCCGGACGGCCCGGCCTCACTGCGGGTGGGGGTGCGGCTGGTCGAGGGCGGCGAGTTCTCGACGTACGCGCACAAGGAGTTGTCGGTCGGCGACGTCGTCGAGGTGATGTCGCCCGCCGGACGCTTCATCCTGGAACCGAAGCCCGGCCGCTACGCGGCAGTGGTCGGGGGCAGCGGGATCACTCCCGTGCTGTCCATCGTCTCGACGCTGCTCGCCCAGCAGCCGGAGGCCCGGTTCTGTCTGATCCGCGGCGACCGGACCGTCTCCTCCACGATGTTCCTGGAGGAGGTCGCCGACCTCAAGGACCGCTACCCCGACCGGTTCCAGCTCGTCCAGGCGCTGTCCCGCGAGGAGCAGCAGGCCGGCCTGCCCGCCGGACGGCTCGACGAGGAGCGGCTGACCGAGTTGCTGCCCGCCCTGCTGCCGGTGGACGCGGTGGACGGCTGGTTCCTGTGCGGTCCGTACGGCCTGGTGCAGGGCGCGGAGCGGGCGCTGACCGGGCTGGGCGTGCGGCGCGACCGCATCCACCAGGAGATCTTCCACGTGGACGACAGCAGCGCCCCGCTCCCGGTCCCCGCCGCTGCCCCCGCGCACAGCGCCCTCACCGCGACGCTCGACGGCCGGTCCGGGAAGTGGCCCGTGCGGGACGGCGAATCGCTGCTGGAGACCGTGCTGCGCAACCGCGCGGACGCCCCTTACGCGTGCAAGGGCGGGGTGTGCGGGACCTGCCGGGCCTTCCTCGTCACCGGCGAGGTGCGGATGGACCGGAACTTCGCGCTGGAGCCGGAGGAGCTGGCCGCAGGCTATGTGCTGGCCTGTCAGTCCCACCCGGTCGACGAACAGGTGGAGTTGGACTTCGACCGCTGAGCGGATCCGTCGTGACCCGTCGTGGTCCGCAGCGGTCCGTCGCGGTCCGCAGCGGTCCGTCGCCTCATTCCGCTCATGCCGCCGGCGCGGCTGTGTTCAATTTCAAGAACCTGTTCTACTCTGACGCCTCGTCAGCCAGTCGCGGCGCTCGGGAGGACCGGCAGTGGACTTCACCTTCACCGAAGAGCAACAGGCAGCCGTCGAGGCGGCGAAGGCCGTCTTCTCCAAGGTCGCGCCCGACAGCGTGCCCAGCCCCGCGCTGACCCCCGGCGCAGTCGCCGAGGACTTCGACCGGCCGCTGTGGCGCAGGCTCGCCGAAGCCGATCTGCTGAGCCTGCTCCTCGACTCCTCGCACGACGGCGCGGGGCTCGACCCCATCGCGCTGTGCCTGGTGCTCCGCGAGTCCGCGAAGGTGCTCGCCCGGGTACCGCTCCTGGAGTCCAGCGCGGTCGCCCTGGCCGTGCAGACCTACGGCGGCCCCGCACTGCGCGCCGAACTGCTCCCCCGGATCGGCCGCGGTGAGCTGGTCCTGACCGTCGCCGCCAACGGGCGCACCGGCCACGACCCGGCCGAACTCGCCGTGACGGCCCGCGAGGAGGGCGACGGCTGGGTGCTCGACGGAACCCAGACGGGCATCCCCTGGGCGCAGAGCGCCGACCTCATCGCCGTCCCCGCCCACACCGGCGAGGGCCGCGCGGTGCTGGCGCTCGTCCCGCGCGAGAGGCAGGGCCTCACCCTCGCCGACCAGGTGTCCACCAACGGCGAACGCTACGCCGAGGCCGCTCTCGACAGCGTGCGGATCGCCGCCCACGAGCTGATCACGGCCGACGGCTGCTGGCCGTGGCTGCGCGATCTGCTCACCACCGGGACCTGCGCGCTGGCGCTCGGCCTCGGCGAGGCAGTGCTGGCCATGACGAGCGAATACACCGGAAAGCGCGAGCAGTTCGGCTTCCCGGTCGCCACGTTCCAGGCGGTCGCCGTGCAGGCGGCCGACCGCTATATCGACCTGCGCGCGATGGAAGCCACCCTCTGGCAGGCCGCCTGGCGGCTGACCGCCGCCCCCGACGCCCCCACCGGCACGTCCAGCCTGGGCACATCCGCTCCGGGCGCCCTCGCCGACGCGCTCCCCGCCGCCGCGGACATAGCCGTCGCCAAGATCTGGGCGTCGGAAGGCGTACGGCGCGTCGTGCAGACCGCACAGCATCTGCACGGCGGCTTCGGCTCCGACACGGACTATCCGCTGCACCGCTATCACGCGTGGGCCAAGCAACTGGAACTGTCCCTCGGCCCGGCAGCCGCGCACGAAGAGGCGCTGGGCGACCTGCTCGCCGCCCACCCCCTCAGCTAGCCGGCCGTGGGCGGCCGGCCCGCGGCGGACCCACGTCCCGCCGCCCATATGCCGCTGGACGCTGAACACTGAACGCTAGAGAACGAACGCCTCGGCGTCGCCGTCGGTGATCATCGGGCGTCCGGCCGCGTTCCAGCCGAGCATGCCGCCGTCCACGTTCACCGCGTCCAGGCCCTGCCCGATCAGATACTGCGTGACCTGCGCGGAGCGGCCTCCGACCCGGCAGACCACGAACAGCCGACGTCCGTCGGCCGCCGCCTCGGTCAGCTCTCCGAAGCGGGTCACGACCTGGCCCATCGGGATGTGCAGCGCGTCCGCCGCGTGCCCGGCCGCCCACTCGTCGTCCTCCCGGACGTCCAGCAGGAATCCGTCGGACGGCACCGCCGCGGCATCCACTGCGGGCAGCTGGGCGAAGTGCATGAGGTACGCCTCTCTCATTCGTGTACATGTCAGTTGTGCACGAGCCGGACGTGTACGGGCCGGTCCTGTACGAGTCAATCCTGTACGAGTCAGTCCTGTACGGGCCCGGGCAGCCCGGACCCTCCGCACGTTACCCAACCAGCTCGGCGAGCCGCGCCTCGCGTTCGGAGACCTGGGTGAGCAGCTGCTCGCCGATCTCCTCCAGCAGCCGGTCCGGGTCCTCCGGGGCCATCTTCAGCATGGCGCCGATCGCGCTCGTCTCCAGCTCCGAGGCGACCGCGGCCAGCAGCTCCTTGCGCTCGGCCAGCCACTCCAGCCGGGCGTAGAGCTCCTCGCTCTCGCTCAACTCCCGCTCCTGCGGCGGCGGACCCGCCTCCCACTCCTCGCCGAGGGCCAGCAGCGCTTCCCGGTTCCCGTCGGCGTAGGCGGTATTGACCCGCGCGATGAACTCACCGCGCCGCTCCCGCTCCGACTCGTCCTGGGCCAGGTCAGGGTGCGCCTTACGGACCAGCTCGCGGAACAGCCGCCGGGCCTCCTCGCTCGGCCGCACCTTGCGCGGCGGCTGCACGGTCTGACCCGCGAGCATCGCCTCCGCCTCGGGGAACAGCCCCTCGGAGCCGATCCAGCCGTGAAACAGCTCCTCCACGTCCGGCATCGGCAGCACCACGGCCCGTGCCTCCCGCGCCTTGCGCAGGTCCTCGGCGTCCCCGCTGCGTTCCGCGAGCGCCTCGGCGATCTGGGCGTCCAGCTCGTCGAGGCGGGAGTACATCGGGCCGAGCCGCTGGTGGTGCAGCCGGGAGAAGTTGTCCACCTCGACCCGGAAGGTCTCGACGGCGATCTCGAACTCGATCAGCGCCTGCTCCGCCGCCCGGACGGCTCGATCGAGCCGCGCTTCCGGACTCGGCTCGGCCTGGGGCCCCGGCTCGGCCTGGGGCTCGGTCTGCTCGGCTTCCGATTTCGTCACCCACCCAGCCTACGGGGACCCCGCTACCGCCCGTCCGGACCCCGCCCAGCCCCACGCACACCACCGCGCGACCCACGTCACACCGCCCGCCACACACCCCTGGCGCTGCCCCTCGCACCGCCAACCGCGCCACCTGCCTCACCGCCCGCCCCAGCAGCCGTCACACCCCGTTCTCGGCGTCCAGCCGACCGCTGCGGACCGCCGCCACCAGCGTCCCGTGATCGGCCTCCGTCAGGTCCGCGTAGGCCACCGCGAAATCGGCCATCGCCGTGTCCAGCGCATTCCCCTTGCCGCAGTAACCGGCGATCAGCCTCGGGTCCGCGCTGTGCGAGTGCGCCCGGGCCAGCAAGGCGCCCGCCATCCGGCCGTAGTCGTCCAACTGGTCGGCGGCCAGCGCCGCCGGGTCCACGCTGCCCTTGCGGTTCCGGAACTGGCGCACTTGGTACGGCCTGCCGTCCACGGTGGTCCAGCCCAGCAGAAAGTCGCTGACGACCTGGAGCTGCTTCTGCCCGAGCACCACCCGCCGCCCCTCGTGCGCCGCATGCGTCTCTGCCGCCCCGAGCGCCCCAGTTACCCCTGCCGTCCCGGTCACCCTGGCCGCCCCAGCCGTCTCCGGTATCCCGGAGGCGCCGAAGCCCGCCCTGGCCAAGTGCGGCAGCAGCACCGACGGGCGGACCTCCTTGACCTGAAGCACCAGCGGGTCGCCCTGGTGGTCGAGGAGCAGCACCACATACGAGCGCGCCCCGACGCTGCCCGTGCCGACCACCCGGAAGGCGACGTCGTGCACCGCGTACCGGGCCAGCAACGGCAGCCGGTCCTCGGGCAGGGTGCGCAGATACTCGCCCAGCGACAGCACCACGGCCGCCGCCTCGGCGTCGGGCACCCGCCGCAGCACGGGCGGCGAGTCCACGAAGCGCCGGCCGCCGCCCGGCACCTCCTCGGTGGATCGGGAGGCGAAGCGCGCGCTGGTGTTCCGCCGGGCCTTCTCCGAGACCCGCTCCAGGGTGCCGAGCAGATCCCGGGCGTCGGTGTGCGAGACCAACTCCTCGTCCGCGATGGCGTTCCATGCCTCGGCGGCGGGCAGTTTGGCCAGCAGCCGCATGGTCCGTCGGTAGGCGCCGACCGTGTCGTGCGCGGCCTCGCGGCAGGTGTCCTCGCCCGCCCCGGCCTCCCGGCCCGCCAGCACCAGCGAGGCAGCGAGCCGTTTGAGGTCCCATTCCCATGGGCCGAACGCGGTCTCGTCGAAGTCGTTGAGGTCGATCACCAGACCGCCGCGGGCGTCGCCGTAGATGCCGAAGTTGGCGGCGTGGGCATCCCCGCAGAGCTGTGCGCCGACCCCCGTGTCGGGGGTGCCCGCGAGGTCGTACGCCATCAGCCCGGCCGAGCCGCGCAAGAAGGCGAAGGGGCTCGCGGCCATCCTGCCGACCCGTATAGGCGTCAGCTCGGGCAGCCGGCCGGCGTTGGACTCCTCGACCGCCGCCACCGCGTCAGGCCGCGCGGACCCCGGCTTGAACTCCCCGTGCGCCGACCGGGGAACCCGGTCCCGCAACGCCTTCCCGGCCGTCCTGGACGAGGACGCTCCGTCACCCGCCCCTTTCCCGAACCCCGGCGCGAACCCCGGTACGTACGGCAATCGCTGCACCGCGAGCCACCTCCCCCTTCGCCCGGCCATCCCGCCGGGCCATTCCCGATGCCCACCGGTCGCGGCGTTCCCGCCGGCTCCCGCCCGATCCCGAGCGCGAGCCCCGAAGCCGCCGCAGTCGACCCGGAGGTTTCCCGAAGTCGCCCCGAACCCGCCCCGGCTCGCGCAATATCAACTGCCCTGACCGTACTCCCGGCCACCGACCCCGGGCAGGGCCTGTGGATAACTCCCCACCGGCCCACCGGCCCTGCGGCTCCGACCTGCGAATCGGGCCTCGACGCCAACCTGACTCGGGTCCCGTTCAGATACCGCCTCAGCCGCCTCGGCCCCCGCCCCAGCTGCCCGCCGCCCGCCACCGGCCAAGAGCCCGCCTCAGCCCCCGCCCCAGCCACCCACCACCGGCCACCCGCCAAGCCCCCCGCCTCAGACCGCCACCGCCTCCTCCATCTCCTCCTCAGCCGCAACGCCCCGGGCCGTAACCCGCGAAGCGGCCAGCACCGCCGCTGCCCGCAGCTCCGCCGCCCTGGCCTCCGCCGTGCGCCGCCGCCGCGTCTCGGCCGCCCAGGCCGCCGCCAGCAGCACCAGCCCCGCGAGCGCCCACAGCGTCAGCGTCAACAGGTACCGGCCCAGCCCGTTCCCGTCGAAGTACACGAGGCTGCGGGCGCCTTCCACGAAGCCCGCGCCGTTCCAGAACGCGTGCAGCGCCCCGAAGAACCCGGGTTGCAGCTCCGGCCGGAAGATCCCGCCGGAACTCGTGAAGTTGAGCATCACGAACAGCACCATCACGCCGAGCGTCGTCCACCGCTTCAAGAAGGTGTGCAGCGCGACGCCGATCCACAGAATCCCGGTCGAGTAGAGCCAGGCCATCGCCCACACCCCGGCCAGATCGTGATCCACCAGGTGGAAGAGCGGCCCGGCGAAGACCGCTCCGATCAGGCTGACGACCAGCCCCGTACCCAGCCCCAGCAACGCCCGTATCCACAGCGCCAGCGCGCCGCCCGCCGCGCCGAGCACCGCGACCGAGGCGTACGAGCCGATGCTGATCGCGACCAGCAGGAAGAACAGCCCCTGCCCGGTCGGGTCGCCGCTCGCCGTCCCCGCCACGTCCGTGACCTTCAGCGGAGCGCCCCGCGACGCCGCGACCTCGGTGAAGACCTTCTCCACGGCCGTCGCGCTGGTCTCCGAACCGGCCGACGCGACAAGCAGTTCAGGCCGCCCCGACTGCTCGGCCCGCCCAGGCCGCTCACCGTCGGCCCGCTCGCCGCCCGGAACATACGCGCCGAAGACCGCCTGGTCCTTGAGCCGGCCGGCCGCCTCGCCCCGGCTGCCGACGGTACGGACGTCCAGGGCGTCGCCGCCCGCCTTGTCCTCCAGGCTCTGCGCGAGCACCTGCGCGCTCGGGCCCGAGCCGACGATGGCCACCTTCAGCTGATGCGGCTCCGGGTTGTGGAACGCGCCGAGGTACGCCAGCCCCATGCCGACGCACATCAGCAGCGGCATGACGAGATGGCTGAGCACATGGCGCAGCGAAGCGGCCGTGGTGGGGGCCGGGGCCGGACTCAGGCCGGGAGTCGTGGACATCAGCGCGATCCTTCGAACGGTCAAATGGTTGGCTTTTGCAACTCTCTTTGCGTTGTACTATACAACTACATTCGAGAAGGGTTCTCCATGACCACCGACAGCAGGGACCGGTCCGTCGACACGATCCAGCGCGAGCTGATCGCTTTCGCCCGACGGTCCCGCGCCATCGCCGCACGCATGCACCCGGAACTGCCCCTGGTGTCGTACACCCTGCTCGCACACCTCGACGACCGGCAGGGCTGCCGCGCCACCGACCTCGCGGCGCACTTCATGCTCGACAAGTCGACCGTCAGCCGGCAGATCGCGGCCCTGGAACGCCTCGGCCTCGTCGAGCGACGCCCCGCCCCGGACGACCACCGGGTGCAACTGCTGCACCCCACCCCGGCCGGCACCGAAGTGCTCACCCAGGCGCACGCCAGCCGCCGCGAGGTCTTCCAGGAGCGGCTGTCCGACTGGGAGGCGGCGGACCTGCACCGCTTCGCGGGCTACCTGCTGCGCTACAACGCGGCATCGGAGGCGGCCGGTGACGCGGCCGGAGACTCAGCCGGAGACCCAGCCACAGTCACCGACTGAGCCACGGCCACGCCCGCCCGGAACCGCCGCCACCCCCGGAACTCCAGTCGCCCCCGGAACTCCCGTCACTCCCGGAACTGCTTCGGGCAGTTCCCACCCTCCGGCAGATGCGTCCCGGCCCAGCGCGCGAGTTCCTTGAGCGACGGGTCGAGCGCCTGCCCCGCCCCGGTCAGCCGGTACGCGACCCGCAGCGGCGGCCCGTCGGCCACCTCCCGTACGACCAGTCCGGCCGCCGCCAGTTCCGTCAGCCGGTCCGACAGCATGCGCTCGCTGATGCCCGGAATGGCCCGGCGCAGCTCGGCGAAGTGCACGGCCCGCTGCATCAGCACGGCCAGGATCAGGCCGGTCCAGCGCTTACCGAGCAGCTCGAAGACACGCGTGATGTCCTCACCGACCCTCTTGCACGCCTGTTCCATCTCCTCCGCCATGACCACAGCCTACTGCGCTGCCGTAGGTTGCTATATAAAAGTAAGCTGCTGTGCTAATAATAGTTACGCACGGAACTTCACCCCGCAGAACCCCCGACAGTGGAGACTCCTCATGGCCACGCTGCTGCACATCGACTCGTCCGCCCTCGCCGAGGGCTCCGCCTCCCGTGACGTGAGCGCCACGTTCCGTAAGACCTGGGAGGAGCAGCACCCCGGCGGCACCGTGATCTACCGCGACCTGGCCGCCGCGCCGGTCCCGCACCTCGACGCGCACGGCATAGCCCAGCGCTTCGCCGCCCCGGCCGACCACACCCCCGAACAGCGGTCCGCCGCCGCGTTCCAGGACGAGCTGGCGAGCGAGCTGGAGCGGGCCGACGCGATCCTCATCGGCACCCCGATGTACAACTTCGCGATCCCGTCGTCCCTCAAGGCGTGGCTCGACCAGGTGATCATCATGGGGCGCACCGCGGGCGAGCAGCCCTCCGCCGCCGGCAAGCCGGTGACCGTCGTCGCGGCGCGCGGTGGTTCGTACGCGCCAGGCACCCCGCGCGAGGACTTCGAGTTCGTCACCAACTACCTGGAGAAGGTGCTCAACGTCCTGCTCGGCCTCGAAGTCCACTTCATCGTCCCCGAGCTGACCATGGCCCGCGCCAAGCCGGCGATGGCCGACCTGATCGGGCTGGCGGACGCCTCCCGCGCCAAGGCGCACGAGGAGGCGGCCACGAAGGCGAAGGCCCTCGCCGCCCCCCGCGCCGCCTGAGGCCGCCGACCGGACGTCCGCGGCCCCCGGGGCTCCTGGGCCTCCGCGGCCCCCGGGCCTCCGCAGCCTCCGCGGCCTCCGGACTCAAGCCTGCCTCCACCCCGCCGGGTGACACTGGATGGCCTGTGTCGACCCCCAGCGAGGAGTGCTCTGCGATGACCCACCGGACCGCACAGGGACCAGACCGGGGAGCAGACCCGGGAGCAGACCCGGGGCCAGATCTGACCTGGGCCGAGGTAAGCGCTCGCAGGCTGGCCCGGAACGCGCTGTCGGCGCCGTCCAAGGGGGCGCGCCCGGCGGATGTGGTCGGCGCGATGTGCGGCGCGCACGCCCAGGTGCTGTCGGCCGCCGAGCTGTCCGTGGGACTGCGGATCGACGGGGCCACCCGCACCGATGTCCGCGAAGCCCTGTGGGACGAGCGCTCTCTGGTCAAGACGTTCGGGCCGCGCGGAACCGTGCATCTGCTGCCCACCCGGGATCTCCCGATGTGGACCGGGGCGCTGTCCGCCCTGCCACCGTCCCGGATCAGTCACGCGAAGCATGTACGGATGACGCCGGAGCAGTCCGAGGCGGTCGTGGAGGCCGTCGCGGCCGCCCTCGCCGACGCCGAGCTGACCATGGACGAGCTGACCGAGGCGGTCGTCGCCGCCACCGGCCCATGGGCCGGTGAGCTGGTGATGCCCGCGTTCCAGGGCATGTGGCCCCGCTGGCGTCAGGCCCTGGGCACGGCGGCGAACCGGGGAGCGCTGTGCTTCGGCCCGAACCGGGGCCGCAAGGTCACCTACACCAGCCCCCAACGGTGGCTGCCCGGCTTCGAGCCCGCCGACGGCCGGGCCGCCCTCGCCGGCCTCGTCAAGCGCTATCTGTACGCGTACGGTCCGGCCACACCGCAGAACTTCGCACGGTGGCTGGCCGTCCCGGAGCGCTGGGCCGTCGAGCTGTTCGACTCGCTCGGCGACGCTCTTGAGCATGTCCGGGTCGAGGGCGCGGCCGCCCGGCAACTGGCGGGGGACACCGCGGACCCCGCCGATCCCGCCGCGCCGGAGACCGGCGTGCGGCTGCTCTCCTACTTCGACGCGTACGCCGTCGCCGGACAGCCGCGCGAACTGCTCTACCCCGGCGCGGCCGGCGAACGCGCGCTGGCCGGCGGCCAGGCCGGCAACTTCCCCGTACTGCTCGTCGCGGGGACGGTCGCCGGCGTCTGGCACCAGCGACGCTCCGGCCGGAAGCTGCACATCACGGTGGAACCGTCCGTCCCGCTCACCGCGGCGCGGCAGCGCGAGTTGCACGACCAGGTGGAGCGCGTCGGGGAGATCCTTGAGGGCAAGCCGGAGCTGACCATCGGCACCGTCAGCGTGGGCGGTCACGCGTGACGTCCGCAGACCGGAACCGGTCGAGGGAGCCGCCTTCTCCGCGATGCCGCGCTGCCGCGACCGTCGTACTGCCGCGACACCGTGCTGCCCCGACACCCCGTGTGGCGAACCTCATCCCCGGCCGCCCGAACACCCGGCCGCCCGAACACAGCGAAACGGGCCCCATCGTGACTACGATGAAGCCCGTTTCGTCAGTGCGTCGGAACACTGTTCTTCGGCGTCCCGATTCTGCCAATTCTGTGCGCGAGGGGGGATTTGAACCCCCACGTCCCGAAGGACACTGGCACCTGAAGCCAGCGCGTCTGCCGTTCCGCCACTCGCGCTTGAGTGTTGTTTCGACTCTCTCGCGTCCCCCGGATTGATCTGTCCGAGTTGTGCGGGAGTGCCTGGCGACATCGAGAAGATTAGCACGCTGTCCAGGGTGGCTTCACACGCGTTTCCGGTGCCCCGTCCGGTCGGCGAGCTCCACAGTTGCGGGAGACTGTCCGTGACACAGTCCGGGACACTGTTTGGGGGCCGCATCTACGATCGCCCGGAGAGCGACACTCATCACTCCGGTCGCAGAAGGGGAACCAGCCGATTTCCCGACGCGTGGATACGATCAGTAAGCAGACCCACGTCGGCGACGCCGACAACGACGAACCCGACGGCAACGAACCCGGCGGCAACGACGACGACGCCCAGGAAGGAGGTGCCCCGTGGGAGTACTGAAGCGCTTCGAGCAGCGTCTCGAGGGTCTCGTGAACGGCACCTTCGCGAAGGTGTTCAAGTCCGAAGTCCAGCCCGTGGAAATCGCGGGCGCGCTACAGCGCGAGTGCGACAACAACGCCACCATCTGGAACCGTGAGCGAACCGTTGTCCCCAACGACTTCATCGTCGAGCTGAGCGGCTCGGACTTCGAACGCCTCAGCCCGTACTCCGGCCAGCTCGGCGACGAGCTGTCCGGCATGGTGCGCGACTACGCGAAACAGCAGCGCTACACCTTCATGGGCTCCATCAAGGTGCACCTGGAGAACGCCGACGATCTCGACACCGGCCTCTACCGCGTACGAAGCCGCACCCTCGCCTCCAGCGAGACCCAGAGCCCGCAGGGAGCCGCACAGGGCCCGGCACCGGGCGGCCGCCCCGCGGCGGCCCCGCGCGGCGGCTACGGCCCCGGCCAGGCGGCTCAGGCCGCCGCGCCACCGCCGATGCCCGCCGCGCCACCGCCCGGCGCGGCCAGGGCCGACCAGGGCGCCGCTCCGGTCGGCAGACTGCCGGGAGCGGGCGCCGCGGCCGGCCCGGGCCCGATGCCGGGCGGCCAGACCAGGCGCTGGGTCGAGATCAACGGCAACCGCCACCAGATCTCCCGGCCTACCCTGGTGATGGGCCGCAGCACCGAGGCCGATATCCGGATCGACGACCCCGGCGTCTCGCGCCGGCACTGTGAGATCCGCGTCGGAACACCCTCGACGGTCCAGGATCTCGGTTCGACGAACGGCATCGTGGTAGACGGACAGCACACCACCCGCGCTACGCTCCGCGACGGCTCGCGGATCGTCGTGGGCAACACCACCATCGTTTATCGGCAAGCCGAAGGGTGAAGCGGGGGCAATGTCAGAGCTGACCCTGACGGTCATGCGGCTGGGTTTTCTAGCCGTACTGTGGCTGTTCGTCATCGTGGCCGTACAGGTCATTCGCAGTGATCTGTTCGGGACCCGGGTGACGCAGCGCGCGTCACGCCGTGGTTCCGAGCAGAACCGGCCGCCGGCCCAGCGCCAGCAGGCCGCGCCGCAGCAGCCGAGCGGCCGTGCCGCCAACCGGCAACGCCGCGGCGCGCCCAGCAAACTGGTGGTCTCGGAGGGATCGCTGACCGGAACGACGGTCGCGCTCCAGGGCCAGACCATCAGCCTGGGCCGGGCGCACGACTCCACGATCGTGCTGGACGACGACTACGCCTCCAGCAGGCATGCCAGGATCTATCCGGACCGTGACGGCCAGTGGATCGTCGAGGATCTCGGGTCCACCAACGGCACGTATCTCGACCGGACCCGACTCACCACCCCGACACCCATTCCGCTGGGCGCGCCGATCCGCATCGGCAAGACCGTCATCGAGCTGCGGAAGTAGTACGACAATGAGCGAGCGGAGCGAGCGAGCCGCCACGGTGCTGTCGACGGACCGTAGCGCGCTCCCGACCGGAGGGTGGGCACCGTGCGGATGTACCCCGAGCCGACGGGCGAGGTGCGCATGAGTCTGTCCCTGCGCTTCGCGGCCGGATCGCACAAGGGCATGATCCGAGAGGGCAACGAGGACTCCGGCTACGCCGGTCCCCGGCTGCTCGCCATCGCCGATGGCATGGGCGGTCAAGCGGCCGGCGAGGTCGCCAGCTCGGAGGTGATCTCCACCCTCGTCCAGCTCGACGACGATGTCCCAGGTTCCGACATCCTCACCTCGCTCGGCACCGCCGTGCAGCGCGCGAACGACCAATTGCGCGTGATGGTCGAGGACGACCCACAGCTCGAAGGCATGGGCACCACGCTCACCGCCCTGCTGTGGACGGGCCAGCGGCTCGGCCTCGTGCACGTCGGCGACTCCCGCGCGTATCTGCTGCGGGACGGCGTCCTCAGCCAGATCACCCAGGACCACACCTGGGTGCAGCGGCTGGTGGACGAGGGCCGGATCACCGAGGAAGAGGCGACCACCCACCCGCAGCGATCCCTGCTGATGCGCGCGCTGGGCAGTGGCGACCACGTCGAGCCTGACCTCTCGATCAGAGAGGTCAGGGGCGGCGACCGCTATCTCATCTGCTCCGACGGCCTGTCCGGCGTCGTCAGCCACCAGACCCTCGAAGAGACGCTGGCCAGCTACCAGGGCCCGCACGAGACCGTGCAGGAGCTGATCCAGCTCGCACTGCGCGGCGGCGGACCCGACAACATCACCTGCATCGTCGCCGACGTCCTGGACGTCGACGACGGCGACACGCTGGCCGGGCAGCTCAACGACACCCCGGTCATCGTGGGCGCCGTCGCCGAGAACCAGCATCAGCAGCAGGGCGACGGCGGCGCGATGCACACCCCGGCCGGCCGCGCCGCCGAGCTGGGCCGCTCGGTCCCCTCACAGCAGCCCGGCGCACCGGGCGGCGGCTTCGGCCCGCCCGGCAGCGGCGACCCCGGCGTCGGCGGACCACCGCCGGGCGCCTTCGGGGCGTACTCCGACGACGACTTCACCAAGCCCGGCGGCCGGGGCAAGTGGATCAAGCGGTCGCTGCTCCTCGCGCTGGCGCTCGCCGTCCTCGGCGGCGGCGTGTACGGGGCGTACCAATGGACCCAGACCCAGTACTACGTCGGCGCCAAGGACGACCACGTCGCCGTCTACCAGGGCATCAGCCAGGACCTGGCGTGGGTCAAGCTCAACAAGGTCTCGGTGGACCACCCCGAGATCGAACTCAAGTACCTCCCGGTCTACCAGCGCAACCAGGTCGAGGACACCATCGCGGTCGGCAGCCTCGGCCAGGCCCGGGACAAGGCCGGCGAGCTCGGCAAGCAGGCCGGCGCCTGCAAGAACCGCGCCGACCGTGAGGCCGCCAAGGCCGCCGAAGCCGAGGCCAAGGAGAAGCGGGACAAGCAGAAGGACGAGCAGCAGAAGCCGCCCGCCGACGGTGAGGGGCAGGCCGGCGGCACCACGGGCGACCGGACGCTGAGCCGCGCCGCCCCATCCGCGGATCCCTCCGACTCGGCCACGCCGTCCTCGTCGCCCAGCCCCGCGCCCAGCCTCTCCGAGCAGGAACAGAAGCTGGAGCAACAGTGCAGCAGCACCAAGCCGTAGGGGGCCGTCCCACCATGAGCAGCAGTACCACCAACACCACGACGATCGGCGCGATGGGAGCACCCAGCCGCCGCAACACCGAGCTGGTGCTGCTCGTCTTCGCGGTGATCATCCCGGTCTTCGCCTACCTCAACGTGGGCCTCGCGCTCAACGACGAGGTGCCGACCGGGATGCTCGGTTACGGCATCGGCGTCGGCCTGCTCGCGGGCGTCGCGCACCTCGTGGTCCGCCGCTTCGCCCCGTACGCCGACCCGTTGATGCTGCCCATCGCGACGCTGCTCAACGGCCTCGGCCTGGTGCTGATCTGGCGGCTCGACCAGGAACCGACCATCTCCACCGCGCAACTCGGCGGTGCGATGGCACCGAACCAACTGATGTGGTCAACGATCGGCGTGGCGCTCTTCCTGGGTGTCCTGCTGATCCTCAAAGACCACCGCGCACTGCAGCGCTACACGTACATCTCGATGGTCGTGGCACTGGTCCTGCTGATCCTTCCGATGTTCTTCCCCGGCGTGAACGGTGCGAAGATCTGGATCACTATTCCCGGCGTCGGATCACTGCAGCCCGGCGAATTCGCGAAGATCATCATTGCGATTTTCTTCGCCGGCTACCTGATGGTCAAACGCGACGCCCTCGCCCTGGCCAGCCGCCGCTTCATGGGTATGTACCTGCCACGCGGTCGCGACCTCGGACCGATCATCGCCATTTGGGCACTCAGCCTGATGATCCTGATCTTCGAGACCGACCTGGGCACCTCACTGCTCTTCTTCGGCCTCTTCGTGATCATGCTGTACGTCGCCACCGAGCGCACCAGTTGGGTGGTTTTCGGCCTCACCCTCAGCGCTGCGGGCGCCGTCGGCGTCGCGTCCTTCGCGAGCCACGTACAGACCCGTGTCGACAACTGGCTCAATCCTCTCGCCCTCCAGAACGGCGGCGTTACCGAGACCGCACAGGCCATGTACGCCTTCGGCTCCGGCGGAATCTTCGGCACCGGCCTGGGCCAGGGCTACTCCCGCCTCATCGGCGGCATCGCTCCCAAGAGCGACTACATCCTCGCCACTGTCGGTGAGGAGCTGGGCCTCGCCGGACTCATGGCCATCGTGCTGTTGTACGGCCTGCTGGTGGAGCGCGGCATTCGCACCGCCCTCGCCGCCCGTGACCCATTCGGCAAGCTGCTCGCGATCGGCCTGTCCTCCGCCTTCGGCATCCAGGTCTTCGTGGTCGCCGGTGGCGTCACCGGACTCATCCCACTGACCGGAATGACCATGCCGTTCCTCGCACAGGGTGGATCTTCCGTGATCGCCAACTGGGCACTCGTGGCCATCCTGTTGAGAATCAGCGATACCGCGCGCAGGCCCGCCCCGACCCCAGCACCTTCCACCGACGCCGAGATGACCCAGGTGGTCCGACCGTGAACAAGCCTCTGCGCCGAGTCGCCATATTCTGCGGCCTGCTCATCCTCGCCCTGCTGATCCGGGTCAACTGGGTCCAGTTCGTCCAGGCCGACACCCTCAGCAGCGACAAGCACAACCGCCGCGTCGCCATCGCCCAGTACAGCGAGCCGCGCGGCAACATCATCGTCGACGGCGACTCCGTCACCGGCCACGCGCAGACCGACGGCGCCGACTTCAAGTACAAGCGCACCTACAAGAACGGCCCGATGTGGGCGCCGGTCACCGGCCAGGCCTCGCAGGCCTTCGGCGCCACCCAGCTCGAAAACATCTACGACGGAATACTGACCGGCAACGACGACCGGCTGTTCTTCAACCGCACCATCGACATGCTCACCGGCAAGGAGAAGCGCGGCGGCGGCGACGTCGTCACGACCCTCAACGGCGACGCCCAGAAGGCGGCCTTCAAGGGGCTCGGGGACAAGAAGGGCGCGGTCGCCGCGATCAACCCGGAGACCGGCGCGATCCTCGCCCTCGCCAGCACCCCCTCGTACGACCCGTCCTCCTTCGCCGGCAACGGCGAGAAGGACACCAAGGCCTGGGTCGGCCTGGAGAAGAAGAACAGCCCGGACGATCCGATGCTCAACCGGGCGCTGCGCCAGACCTACCCGCCCGGCTCGACCTTCAAGGTCGTCACCGCCGCCGCGGCTCTGGAGAACGGCCTCATCGACGACGTCGACTCGCCGACGAAGACGCCGCTGCCCTGGCGGCTGCCGCTGAGCACCAAGAACCTGGAGAATGAGGGGAACATCCCCTGCGAGAACGCCACCCCCCGGATCGCCTTGCAGTACTCCTGCAACACCGTCTTCGGCAAAATGGGTGACGACCTCGGCAAGGACAAGATGCGCGAGCAGGCCGAGAAGTTCGGCTTCAACAAGGAGCAGTTCATCCCGGTCCGCGCCACCGCGAGCGTCTACTCCAAGGACATGGACCGGCCCTCGAACGCGCTGTCCTCCATCGGCCAGTTCAACACCGCCACCACCCCGCTCCAGATGGCCATGGTCACCTCCGCCATCGCCAACGACGGCAAGCTGATGCAGCCGTACATGGTGGACCAGCTGCGCGCCCCCAACCTCGACGTGGTCGAGCAGACCGAGCCCAAGAAGATGAGCGAGCCGCTCTCCCCGGAGAACGCCCAGAAGCTCCAGGACATGATGGAGACGGTCGTCGACAAGGGCACCGGCACCCGGGCCAAGATCCCGGGCGTCACCGTCGGCGGCAAGACCGGCACCGCCCAGCACGGCGTCGACAACAGCGAGAAGCCGTACGCCTGGTTCATCTCGTACGCCAAGACCGACAAGGGCACCCCCGTCGCGGTCGCCGTGGTCGTCGAGGACGGCTCCGCGAACCGCGGCGACATCTCCGGCGGCGGCCTCGCCGCACCGATCGCCACGAACGTGATGAAAGCGGTGCTGGACGGCAAGAAGTGACGCCGCTCACTCCCCGGCCCGGTCGGCGCACATAGCGATACCGGTCGGATATCAGGAGCCGGTCGTGTCGGAGTCCGGTGGTACGGGCCCGGTACGGTATGCCCGGACAGCACACCGCCGGACCCCACACCGGTGCGGTCGGGAATGACGGAGAGGGCTGGAGAAGCTATGGAAGAGCCGCGTCGCCTGGGCGGCCGGTACGAGTTGGGTTCGGTGCTCGGCCGTGGTGGCATGGCCGAGGTCTACCTCGGCCACGACACCCGGCTCGGCCGCACCGTAGCGGTGAAAACGCTGCGTGTGGACCTTGCCCGCGACCCGTCGTTCCAGGCCCGGTTCCGCCGGGAGGCCCAGTCGGCCGCCTCGCTCAACCACCCGTCGATCGTCGCGGTCTACGACACCGGCGAGGACTACGTCGACGAGGTCTCCACCCCCTACATCGTCATGGAGTACGTCGACGGTTCCACCCTCCGCGAGCTGCTGCACTCCGGCCGCAAGCTGCTGGCCGAGCGCTCGCTGGAGATGACCATCGGCGTCCTCCAGGCCCTGGAGTACTCGCACCGCGCCGGCATCGTGCACCGCGACATCAAACCGGCCAACGTCATGCTGACGCGCACCGGCCAGGTCAAGGTCATGGACTTCGGCATCGCCCGCGCCATGGGCGACTCCGGCATGACGATGACCCAGACCTCCGCCGTCATCGGCACCGCCCAGTACCTCTCGCCCGAGCAGGCCAAGGGCGAACAGGTCGACGCGCGCTCGGACCTCTACTCCGCGGGATGCCTGCTCTACGAGCTGCTGACCGTCCGTCCCCCCTTCGTGGGCGACTCCCCGGTCGCGGTCGCGTACCAGCACGTCCGCGAGGAGCCGCAGCCGCCGAGCGTCTACGACCCGGACGTCACGCCCGAGATGGACGCCATCGTCCTCAAGGCGCTCACCAAGGACCCCGACTACCGCTACCAGTCGGCCGACGAGATGCGCGCCGACATCGAGGCCTGCCTCGACGGCCGGCCCGTCGCGGCCACCGCGGCCATGGGCTCGGTCGGCTACGGCGGCGGCTACGGCGACGACCAGCCGACCACGATGCTGCGCCCGCAGGACCCGCAGACCTCGATGATGCCGCCGATCACCGACGACAAGGGTTACGACGACCGCCCGGACCGCAGGCGCGGCAACAACAACAAGAAGAGCAACACCTCCACGATCCTGCTGGTGATCGCGGGCATCCTGGTGCTCGTCGGCGCCATCTTCATCGGGAAGTCGCTCTTCGGCGGCGGCAACTCCTCGGACGCCGTCAAGGTCCCCTCGCTGGTCGGCGAGAGCCTTGACGAGGCCCAGAAGTCGGCGGAGAACAGCGAGTTCAAGCTCGTCGTGGGCGGCAAGGTGTTCTGCGGCCAGGACAAGGGCGCGGTCTGCGAGCAGAACCCCGCGCCGAAGACGGAGATCCAGAAGGGCGACGAGGTCACCGTCCAGCTCTCCAAGGGCGCCCGGCCGGTCGAGGTCCCCGACGTCACGGACAAGCTCGCCGACAAGGCCGAGAAGATCCTGACGGACAAGGGCTTCACCGTGAAGCGCGAGCAGCAGGAGTCCGACGAGGAAGCGGGCCGGGTGCTCGCGCAGAGCCCGAAGGGCAACACGAACGCCAAGAAGGGTTCCGAAGTCATCCTGACCGTCGCGCTGAACTCCAAGGTCACCGTGCCCGACGTGACCGACAAGCCGCTCGACGTCGCGAAGAAGCAGCTCACCGACCTCGGCCTGGTGGTCGAGACGACGGACGAGGAGAACGCGGACGTGGCCGAGAACACGGTCACCGCCCAGAACCCGACGGGCACCACCGAGGTGGCCCCCGGCTCGACCGTCACCCTGACGGTCGCCAAGCCGCCCGCGAAGCTCGCCCTTCCCGACGTCAGCAACCAGAAGCTCAAGGACGCCACGAAGACGCTCACCGACGCCGGTCTGACGGTCGGCGCCATCACCGGCCCGCAGGACGACAAGGCCACCGTGGTGACCTCCACCCCGGCCCCCGGCACCGAGGTCAAGAAGGGTGACTCCGTCGCCCTGGTGACCATGGCGGGAGCCGGCGGCGACGGGGGCGGTGACGGGGGCGGTGACGGCGGCGACGACAGCGGCGGCCTCTTCGGCGGCCTCGGCGGCCGGCACGGCCGGAACCACTAGCGTCAGCGGTCGCGGTCGCGGTAACAGCAGCGGCATACGGAAGCCCCGGCACCCGAGGGATGGGCGCCGGGGCTTTCCCGTGCGTGCGGGGCTGGTGGTGCGTGGGGGTGGTGCGTGCGGGTGGCGCGTGGGGTGCCTGCGGGTCGGGTGGTGCGCGCGGTACGGAGGGGGCGTTCGCCCTTGCCGGCCGAGCAGCGCGCTCACGGCCGCTCAGCGGCGGCCGGAGCCGCTGGGAGCCGCTAAGCGGACCGAACCGCCCCGGGCCGCTCAAGGCCGCGTACGGGACCGCTCAGCGCAGTTCACGGGGCGGCGTACGCTCGTTGTCGACCTTCTCCGTACGCTCCAACTCGCCCCACACGATGTACCGGTAGTTCGACGTGTAGACCGGCGTACAGGTCGTCAGCGTGATGTAGCGGCCAGGCTTCTTCTTGCCCGATTCCTTCGGGACCGGTTCGAGCACGTCCACGTTGAACTTCGAGGTCTGCGACAGCTTCGCGAACACCTTGTAGACGTACCAGGTGTCCTTGGTCTCGAAGACGACCGCGTCGCCGTCCTTGATCTTGTGGATGTTGTGGAACTTCGCGCCGTGCCCGTCGCGGTGCGCGGCCAGCGTGAAGTTCCCCTTCTCGTCCTGCGGCAGCGCCGACTTCACCGGCTCGGTGTAGTAGCCCGCCAGGCCCCGGTTCAGCTCCTCGCCGCCGGTGCCCTTCTTGACCAGCACCTCGCCCTTGTTCATCGCCGGGACGTGCAGGAAGCCGAGGCCGTCCTTGGTGTCCAGCGCGCCCGGCCCGCCCGCCCAGCGGTCGCGCACCCGGTCGCCCTGCTTGGACGCGTCCCGGTCGGCCAGCACATTCGTCCACCACAGCGAGTAGACGACGAAGAGCGCGAGCAGCAGCCCGCCGGTGATCAGCAGCTCGCCCAACAGGCTGACCGCCGAGGCGATCCGGCCGCGGGCGCGACGCGGGCGCTGTGCCCCCGCGCGCGGCCCTGCGGCGCCGGAATCCGCACCGGGGCGCGTGCGCGCCGCCTCGGTGTCCTGGTCGTGGTCGGTGCCTGCCACCCGTCGTGCCCCTTCGCGATGTATCGATGTGTCGACGTCTCGATGTGCCGGTGTCTCGATGTGCCGGTGTGCTCGCCGGGCCGCTCAGCCGACGAGTGCGTCCGGCTTCCCCTTGCCGCGCGGCCGCACGTCGACCATCTTGCCCCAGACGATCATTCGATACGTACTGGTGAACTCCGGTGTGCAGGTGGTCAGTGTGAGGTAGCGGCCGGGCTCGGTGAAGCCCGAGCCGGGCGGCACGGGCCGGATGACATCCACGTTCGAAGGCGGCGTCTGCGGGAGGATGCTGGCCATCTCGTACGTGTAGTACGCCTGCCGCGTCTCGACGACGATCTCGTCACCGGCCGTGAGCTTGTTGATGTAACGGAACGGCTCGCCATGGGTGTTGCGGTGTCCCGCGACCGAGAAGTTGCCCTTCTTGTCGGCGGGCATCGCGGTCTTGAGCTTCCCCTCGGCGTAGTGGCCGACCATGCCCCGGTCGAGCACCGAGTGCTTGTCGATCCCCTCGGCGATCGGGACCTTCACATCGAGCTTGGGGATGTACATGATCGCGAAGCCCTGACCTGGCGAGAACGCGCCCGCCTTGCGGTCGCCGCCGTCGCCGTCCTCCCACTGCTTCTGCAGACTGTTCGCCGCGCCGCCCGCCTGCTGATGGGCCAGGATGTTCGTCCACCACAGCTGATACGTGACGAAGAGCAGCATCAGCAGACCGAGCGTGATGAAGGCTTCGCCGATGAAGCGGCTCGCGATGACGCCGGGCGACACCTGCCGGGCCCGCGCGGCCTGCCGGGCCTCCACCCGCGACATGGGCCGGCCCGCCGCAGCGGGGGGCACGTCAGCCGCTCCGCCGCGCTTCGCGGCCCGCCGCCGCTCGGCCCGGCCGCCGGGGACGGGCGGCCGCGTCCGATGAACCGCGGACAGCATCAGGGTCGCGGTCGGGTCCGACGCCCCCGGCGGTCTCGTTCCAGGCCGGTCCGCTCGCGCTGCGGGCCTCGGGCCGGCTATCCGCAGCCCCACGGTCTCGTCGTCGCGGGGCGGCTGCGCGGGCGGGTTGGAGGCCGGGGCCGGGGCCGGGGGGACCTCTTGCGGCAGCGGCTGGGACGACACGCGCGGGCGTACCGGCGGTTGGGGCTCGGGTTGGGGCTGGGGTTCGGGCTCGGGCTCGCGCTGGGGTTCGGGTTGTGACTCCGCCGCCGCGCCCCGGCCCGGCAGCGGGTCGTTCAGCGGGTCCGCGAGCTGGTCGATGGCCGCGACGAACGCGCCGGCGTCCGCGTAAGTCCCGTACGGCCGAGGGTCGTACCCGGACCGCCCGAAGGACTCGTACGGCTCGTACGGCCCCGGTGCCCCAGGCGTCCCAGGCGTCCCAGGCGTCCCGCTCACCCTGGATGTCCTGGATGCCCCAGGTGTCCCGGATGGCTCGAAGGCCTCGTACGGCCGCTGCCGCTCCCGCTCGTCGAGCGTTTCGCGCTGTGCCGACTGCTCCGCGCCGAGGCTGTCGTCGGCGGCGTCGGCCGCCCACGGCTCCGGGCGGAGCGCGGTCACGCGCCGGCCTTGCCGACCACTGGCGCGAGCCCGCCGGAACGCTCCACGGCGGCCGGATCGCCGCACTCGGCGAGCCAGTTGGCGAGCATCCGGTGGCCCCACTCGGTGAGCACCGACTCGGGGTGGAACTGCACGCCCTCGATCGGCAGGTCACGGTGGCGCAGCCCCATGGCGATCCCGGTGTCCGTCCAGGCGGTGACCCGCAACTCGTCGGGCACCGTGCCGGGCTCGACCGCGAGCGAGTGGTAGCGCGTCGCGGTGAACGGCGACGGCAGCCCGTTGAAGACGCCGACGCCCTCATGGGTGACCAGCGAGGTCTTGCCGTGCAGCAGCTCGGGCGCGCGGCCGACGACGCCGCCGTAGGCGACCGCCATGGACTGCATGCCGAGGCAGACGCCGAAGACGGGGACGCCGGTGCCGGCGCAGTGCCGCACCATGTCCACGCAGACGCCCGCCTGCTCGGGGGCGCCGGGGCCGGGCGAGAGCAGCACGCCGTCGAAGCCGTCCTGGGCGTGGCCAGGCTCGACCTCGTCGTTGCGCCGCACCTCGCACTCGGCGCCGAGCTGGTAGAGGTACTGGACGAGGTTGAAGACGAAGCTGTCGTAGTTGTCGACGACGAGGATGCGTGCGGTCATCGGGTCGCCGCGCCTCCGGTGTCGACCGTCACATCGTTGAACGGGAGCAGCGGCTCCGCCCACGGGAAGACGTACTGGAAGAGCACGAAGACGATCGCCAGCACGAGCACGAGCGAGATCGCCGCTCGCACCCCTGCGTTCCCCGGCAGATGCCGCCAGATCCAGCCGTACATGCGGTCCCTTCCGATCGGTGCAGCAACCAGACTAAGGGGCGCGGCCCGTGACCGGTGGGTCAGCTGTGCAATGCCTGCGGCTCGCCCTGTTCAACGGGTTGGATGGAGTCCAAGTGTGCCCAGGCGATCAACCGGTGGCTGTGACCCCACTCCGGTTCGCAGGTCGTCAGCGTGAGATAGCGTCCCGGACCCCGGTATCCGGAGGCGCGCGGCACCGGATCGAGCACGCCGACGTCGGACGGCAGCGTGCGGTACGGGCGCTTGTCGATCCGGTACGTGAACCAGTCCGTGCCGTCGGTCAGCACCACCGCGTCGCCGGGGCGCAGCTTGGGGAAGTCCTTGAAGGGGTCGCCGTAGGTCCGGCGGTGGCCCGCGACGGAGAAGTTTCCGGTGGCGCCGAGCCGGGCGGTGGCGTCGTAGTGGCCGAGGCCCTTCTTCAGCGTTCCGGTCCCGGTGCCCTCCAGGACCGGCTTCTTCCAGCTGTCCCCGAAGCGGGGGATGCGCATCACGGCGAAGGACTCGCCGTCCCGGTAGGGTTTCGCGCTCGGCTTCCAGTCCAGCGCCGGGTTCCGCTCGTCCTGATTGCTGCCTTGTCCCTTGCCGTCCGCCCCTGCCCCCGCCCCCGGCTCGGGCTCGGCCCCCGGCTTCGCGTCCGCGACCGGGCCGCTCGACCAGCGGTCCTGGAGGCGGTCGAGCTCGCCGTCCATCGCGCTGTCGGCCCGTACTCCGGTCCAGAACAGCACATAGGCGACGAACAGCACGATGAGGGCGCCGACCGTGACGCAGAACTCGCTGAACGTCCTGACGATCAGTCGCACCGTCACCGGCCCCGGCCCTCCCCAAGCGGCTGCTACTTCACGGACTGCGCCTCGTGGAGATCCACTGTGCCGGAGTAGCCGGGAAGAGTCACCGCCTCGCGCGGCTCGACTTTCCAGCCGAGGCCGTAGGCGTTGACGTACTGGAGGTAGTTCTGGATGGCGGGGGACCGGTCGACCGCCCGGCGCAGCTTCCCGGTGTCGCCGACGGCGGTGACCTTGTACGGCGGGGAGTAGACGCGGCCCTGGAGGATCAGGGTGTTGCCGACGCAGCGGACGGCGCTGGTGGAGATCAGCCGCTGGTCCATCACCTGGACCCCTTTGGCCCCGCCCTGCCACAGCGCGTTGACCACGGCCTGCAGGTCCTGCTGGTGGATGACGAGGTCGTTGGGCTGCGGCTCGGGCACGCCGGGGATCTTCGCGGCGGCGTTCGGCGGGGCGTCGGTGAGGGTGACGGACAGCGCCTTGCCGCGGAGCTTCCTGGTGCCGGCTTCCTTCTCCAGCGAGTCCAGCCTGAGGTCCTCGGCCTTGGTGCTGCCGTCGTCGCGCTGGGCGAGGCGGTCGACGTCGGAGCGCAGCGCGCCGGCGCTCTGGTCGAGTGCCTTGTTCTTGTGGCTGCGGTCCTCGATGAGGTCGGAGAGGCGCAGCATGGAGTCGTCGCTGCGGATGTTTGTACCCTTGGCGGTGTTGAAGCTGATCCAGAAGATCAGTCCCGCGAGCGCGAAGACACCGATGGTCAGCAGCCGTACCGGTCGGAAACGCCTCGAAGTCGCCTGGTCAGCGGAGTCCGGAGAATTACTCAACGTACCCTTACTCCTTACGACGCCGCGGAAGCACTACGCTAACGGACGCCCGGGGGGACGAAGTGCTCCCGTCGCTCCCACCCGGTGACAGCCCGACATACGCGCGGTCACGCAGCGCATCGACAGGAGAGTTCCTCGTGCCGAAGTCACGGATCCGCAAGAAGGCCGAATTCACCCCGCCAGCGGCCAAGACGACCGCCATAAAGCTGGACAGCGGACGCAGCTGGGTCGCCCCGTTGATGCTGGCGATGTTCCTGATCGGGCTCGCCTGGATCGTCACCTTCTATGTGACCAGCGGCGACATGCCCATCGACGCCTTCGGCAACTGGAACATCGTCGTCGGCTTCGGCTTCATCGCGGCGGGCTTCGTGGTCTCCACGCAGTGGAAGTAGCGACTGCCGAGGGGGCTGCCGTCAAGCCTTGCCCCTAAGTTGTCCACACAGTTATCCACAGCGGGGGAAAAGGTCGGAAGATCTGTGGATAACTTCCCTGAGGTTGACACTGGTGTGACTGGCGGGCGGGTGTACGAATCGCCCGCACCCCTTGACCCTGCTGGGAAAACGCAGGTCAGTGCGATTGCGCGGGACCGTTGCCCACAGGATGCACAAGATCGGGCACTCGCTGTGGACAACTTGGCCCAGTAGAGGCCGGTAGGGCCGTCAACCGGTGAGTTGAAGGGTCCTTACCCACACCGTCGCGGCGATCACCAGCAGCACCAGGACGCAGGTCGCCCGCTGCACCAGCACCCGGCGCTCGCGCGGCGCGTGCACCATCGCCACCGCCACCGCGGCCCCCACCACCAGGCCGCCTATGTGCGCCTGCCAGGCGATGCCGCTCCAGGTGAAGGTGAAGATCAGGTTGAGCGCGAGCAGCCCGATCACCGGCCGCATGTCGTAGTTCATCCGGCGCATCAGCACCGCGGTCGCGCCGAGCAGCCCGAAGATCGCGCCGGACGCGCCGAGCGAGGGCTGGTTCTGGGCCGCGAGCAGATACGACAGCGCGCTGCCGCCCAGCGCGGACAGCAGATACAGCGCGATGAACCGGGCACGGCCGAGCGCGGCCTCCAGCGGCGGGCCGAGCCACCACAAGGACAGCATGTTGAACGCGATGTGCATGAACTGCTGGTGCAGGAAGGCCGCGGTCAGCAGTCGGTACCACTGGCCCTCGGCGACGCCGATCAGCTGGAACGTGCCCGGGTCCAGCACCCGTCCGACCAGATCGAGGTCGTCCACCAGCCGGTCGCCGAGCATGAGGACCGCGAGGAAGACCGCCAGGTTGAGCCCCAGCAGGACCTTGGTGACCAGCCGGGTGTCGTTGGCCAGGGAGCCGCCCGCGAGGGTGCGCGGCCGGTTCGCCTGCGGGGCGCGGCCCGTACCGGACCCTTCCCGCACGCACTCCGGGCACTGGAAGCCGACCGAGGCGCTGATCATGCACTCCGGGCAGATGGGGCGCTCGCAACGGGTGCACCGGATGCCGGTCTCCCGGTCCGGATGCCGGTAACAGCGGACCGCCTGGTCTTCCATACGTCTCCCCCTGGGTCGCTCTCGCCCTCCGGCGTGCACCGAGCGTACGGGGGGCCCGTACGCACACGGCCCCGCCTGCTGGTACTACGTGCAGGCGGGGCGCCGGGTTCCCGAGCGGGATCAGCCTTCGCGCTTCTCCACGACGACAGACTCGATGACGACGTCGTTCACCGGGCGGTCGGTGCGCGAGTTGGTCGGGAGGGCGATGATGCCGTCCACGACCTTCTGGCTCGCCACCTCGGTGACCTCACCGAAGATGGTGTGCTTGCCGGTCAGCCACGCGGTCGGCGACACGGTGATGAAGAACTGCGAGCCGTTGGTGCCGGGACCGGCGTTCGCCATGGCCAGCAGGTACGGCTTGGTGAAGCCGAGGTCGGGGTGGAACTCGTCCCCGAACTCATAGCCGGGGCCGCCGGTGCCGTTGCCCAGCGGGTCGCCGCCCTGGATCATGAAACCGCTGATCACCCGGTGGAAGACGGTGCCGTCGTACAGCTTCTCGGTGGTCTTCTTGCCGGTCGCCGGGTTGGTCCACTCGCGCGTGCCCTCGGCGAGCTCGACGAAGTTCTTGACCGTCTTCGGTGCGTGGTTCGGCAGCAGCCGGACCACGATGTCGCCCTGATTTGTCTTCAGGGTGGCGTAAAGCTCCTCAGCCACGTTCTACCTTCCATAGTCCTTCACTGACGTTCCACGATCCTCGCACGGTCCCCAGCGGGGCGAGTACCCGCCGGGGACGAGTCCCGGCCGAACCGCCGCACGCGGCGAAGAACCGTGGCATTGTCGTTATCGGCTCTCCTTGCACCGCAATGCCCCCGTGTCGCCGCTCATGACCCGGATGCCCGCCCGCACATGCTGTAAGCAGCACGAACAGGCATGATCTTCAATCGGGTGGAAAGGCGACACTGTGCCATCTCGGGGACAACCCCCCGGGCCCCCGGACACGCCACCGAGGAGGAGGATTCCGTGACCCGCATCGACAGAGTGCGCGCCGCGACCGACACGGCCAAGGACAGCGTCACGCACGCTGCGGAGGTGGTGGCGCCCTACGCCGGTACCGCCAAGGAAAACGCGGCGCACTACGCGCAGGAAGCCCGTACGCGCCTCGCGCCGAAGGTGTCGCACGCCGCCCACACGGCCCGCGACCAGTACGGCGCGCATCTCCAGCCCCGCATCGAGAACGCCCGCGGCGCACTGCCGCCCAAGGTCGACGCCGCCGCGAGCCGCGCCGCCCAGCGCGCCCGCAAGACCGTCCGGCAGGCCGCCGACTACACCGTGCCGCGCGTCGAGCACGCGGTGGCCGAGGCCCGCGCCGCCGCCGAACCGGTGATCGGGGAGGCGGTCGAGCGCGGCAGCGCGGCCTCCGCGGCCCTGCGCGGACGGGTGACGGCCGCGGAGATCGACAAGCTCGTCAAGAAGCGCACCCGGCGAACGCGCCGCGGCACGTTCGCCAAGCGCCTCACCGTGCTCAGCGTGGTCGCCGGCGGCGCCTACGCGGCCTGGAAGTGGTGGGACCGCCAGGCCAACCCGGACTGGCTCGTAGAGCCCCCGGTCGCCACCGAGGTGCCCGGCCGCGCCCCGCTGTCCTCCGTGGACGGCAGCGCCGACCGCGCCGTGCTCGACCCCGAGGTGCAGGCCAAACAGGCCGAGCACGAGGCCGAGGCCGAGGGTTCCAAGAAGCCCGACGAGAACCGCTGACCGCAGGGCCGTCCCGGCCGGCAGCCGGCCGGCCCGTCCGTCCGTGAAAACGCCGGGCGGGTGCTGGTTGATCCAGCCCAGGCCGCCGATGTCGAGTCGGTGGCGGGCCCGGGTGACCGCGACGTAGGCGAGGCGTGCTTCGGCGTCGTCGATGTCGCCGGGCAACGGGTCGCCGGCCTCGTCGGTCTCCGCCCGGTCCGCTGGTTCGGTGAAGTCCTCACCGATGCGCACGGACGCCCACTCACGGCCCTTGGCCTTGTGGGCGGTGGAGACCACGATTTCGGCGGCCTGCTCAACGGAGAGTTCGTCCACCGCGTTCAGGATGACGTCGGCGCCGTGTTCGTCGACCAGGTCGACAAGCGGCAGAAGGTCGCGGCCGGAGGGATCGTACGCGGCGTACTCCTGCAGTTCGCCCCAGGAGTCGAAGAGGATCAGCTCGGGGTGGGTGCTGCGGTTGCCGGCCTTGAGGTCGCGGGCGGCGCGGGCCAGCGCACGCAGGGATTCCCCGCCGCCGACCAGCGCGACGCGGCGGCCCGCCGCCAGCAGACGCATGACTTCGAGCATCGCCCCGACGTTGGACCGGCACAGGATCGCATCCGGTTCCTCGACGCGTTCGAGGCGCGTGCTGATCGCCGGGGTGCCGGTCAGCCGGATCGGGGACTCGACGATGTGGAGCCACCGGTTGGCTTCCTCCGCCAGCGCCGAGCCGAAGCGGAAGGACTGGGACAGAGCCAGTCGCGTGCCGTCGAAGTCGCTCATCACATCCCGGGCTCCGCGCCAGCCGTAGATCGCCTGGGCCGAGTCGCCGACCATCACCAACTGGGTGTGATGCCGCTGGGCATTGAAGATCTGCTCGACGACGGGGTTGGTGTCCTGGGCCTCGTCGAGCAGCAGGAAGTCCGCCCTGATCCTGGGTTCGGTCAGCGCCCAGATCTTCAGATAGTGGTCATGGTCGAAGCGGACGACCCCTTCCTGGGGATTCTGCAGGTCGTCCCATGCCTTGGTCGCGTACGGCAGGACGACGTCGACGAGCTGGGCGTGCAGATCCTCGGCTTCGATGCCGCGCAGACGCGGTACGTGGTGCCGCTCGATGGCGCTGTCCGCGGACTGACAGAAGCGGGTGACGGTCCGCAGCACGGTGTACGAAAGCGCCTTGTTGGTGACGTTCCGCTCGCCGATGCGGATGCGCGTGTTGACGGCGATGCCGAGGCAGGCGCCGGTCTTCCAGCCGGGGACCCGGGGGGCGTCCATGCGGGACGCGTAACTGTGGCCCACGGCGCCGAAGGCGAGCGAGTGCGCGGTCTTGCACAGGACGCTGCCGGGGAACTTCTGGGCCGCGTCACTGGCGATGGACTTGTTGAAGGCGATGTACCGCCCCCGCTTGTCGGTACTGGCGGCGAGCATGGCCAACGTCGTGGTCTTGCCGGTTCCGGCACCCGCCTGGAGAACCACATGGTCCCCGCGCCGAAAAGCGTCGACGGCCGTGATCTGCTCGGGGGTGGGGGTAGGCATCGTGCTCCTCAAAGTGTGCGTGGCTCCATAGCGCAACATCACGGTGACACAGTGGAATCACGCATGTCCGGCGATCACGCACTTCGATGCCGGATTCCGCGGGGCGGCCGCATGAGGCGTGCGCTCGGCGGGCAATAGCTTCCCCGAGCCACGAAGGGTCGGGCTCCTGCGGCCGTTCGCCGACACCGACGTGACGGTATGCCAACACGGCAGAACGACACGAAAAACAGTCGGGAGCCAGTCGGGAAGGGCCGCCTCTGGGCGGTGCCAGGAGCGTTCAACCGGGTGCGCAGGCACGTATGCGACCGCCCGGACACCCCTCAGTGGCGGCCGTGGGCGCTGTCCGATGCCCCACCGAAGAGCCGAGCGATGGCCCGGAATGGCAGGGTGACGACAGTTGCAATGGCCCCACCGACGGCCCGAAACACATCTGCGATCGCCTTCAACACGAGCGAACCTCCGTCCTGGCTTCCCGGCGACGCCGGGTATGGATGCCGCTGTACGGCCGTTCAATGATCTCGTACCCGACACGCGACGGAGGAAACGGAGCGGCGGGACAGCAGGGCATGGAGAGGCCCCCGGCAGAAGACGCAGCTCATCGCCGACAAGGCATCCCCGCCGAACGAAACGAAAACTGCGTGGTCGGAGCGCACGAAAGATTTCAGTCGACAACGCTGTGACCTGGGCACTGAAATCTTTTGTGCGGTGACCTGGGTCACAATTGACGCACGAAAAATTTCAGTGCGCGAAGGAGGGTCGAGATTGCGCCTGCCCCATGCTCACGCTGCGTAGTCGCCCGGAGCGAGCGCTCAGCTCAGGGGCAGGCACGGAGCGGTGGGGGTAATCGGCTCCGCTAGCCGCTTGCAGGTGTACGTCTCCCTGCTGGAAGGAGCCCGTTCTCTCCGATGTCGTCGGCCGCCGCGCGCAGGAAGGCCTTGTACGCATCCCGAGCCTGCGACTGAAGGAAGTCGAGGTCAGGCGCCTCTGGGTCCAGCCCGTATTCCGCCAGGAGTTCGATGTAACTAGGGGACGGCGGTGTCAGGGGCCGGTGTCCAGGTCCTGCCAGGTCCTGCCCCTTGAGCGCTTCGATGGCGCGACTGGTTGCCCTGCTGAGGAGGACGTACCTCTTGGCTATCTCCAGCGCGGGTCGGTCACCGGGTGGGTGGCATCCAGTAGAGGAGGACACGGACTCGCTGAACCTCGTTCTGCCGGTACCTGAGCGCCTCCGACCATGGTGCCGAGCACGGCGGCAAGTCCTGCATCCATCACGCCACTGTGGCTGATGCGCCGGGCCCATGGTGTACTGATCAGTTATTTCCTGCGCTGGGTGCGGCAGGAGTGGCTGCAACTCTTCCCGACGTGTCCCGCGCTGAACCGAGCGCGGAACCAGAGCATTTCGGACGAAGAGCGCCGCACACCGGATGGGTGGGGCCGGCCTGTGGCGGTCACAGCGGCCTCATCGCGGCCTGCCCGACGGCCATGCCGAGCAGGCCGAACAGCGCGACGAGCGGGGGAGCGGGGGCCTTCACCCGCAGCACCGCGTAGGGGGCCTTCACCCGCAGCACCGCGTAGGGGGCCTTCACCCGCAGCACCGCGTACAGGACGCCGACCAGCGCCCCGGTCAGCAGCATGTGCACGTCCGCCGTCTTCGCCACCCTGGACGCTGAAGGCACCTCGATCTCCGAGCTTGCCCGCCGCATCGGCGTCACCCGGCAGACCATCCATCAGGCGGGAACGGCCTCGGGCGGGAGGGCGGCGTAGCGGGGGTCGGTGCGCAGCAGCGCCAGCGCGGTGGCGTCCATCGGTCCCTGTGTGCCGTGCAGCGAGCGCCGCCACAGGCGGTACTTCTCCGGTCCGGCCTCATCGCGCACATGGATGACTCGCGTTCTGTGGCACTGAGGGGGAACATTCCCGGTGATCGTCAGAACTGGCCCCATCTGGTCCTGATGCCACTGCCGGAATCCATGATTGTGTCCTTGTTGCCCGTGCCCATCACTGCACGGTGTCTCGAGGGGTGCCGACAGAGCCGGCCGCTCGGCCAAGGGTGCGCCGACCTGGGTGACCGCCGCCGGGCGAGCGCGAGGGCTGATATCGAAGAGGCGATCACCCGCCTGGCCGCGTAGTCACTGTCAGATGGCGTCGGCCTCCGGGGCCGGAGGCCGCTCGTCCAGCGCGGGCTTGGCTTTCGCCGGTTCCGCAGGCGGCACCACCGATGGCGCGGGCTGCTGGGCCCTTTCCAGGAACCGCAGCAGTTCCACCGGGAAC
>NZ_JAYMZR010000030.1:0-29946 GCF_035828615.1 Streptomyces sp. H27-D2
CCGCAGTCGGCCCACACTTGTTTCAGCCCGCGGTTCAGTCCGCCGTCGTAGCCGCGGCAGCCGCCTGCGCGTTGCCGCGCTGCATGATGCGGCGGAAGGTGTAGTCGGCGGCGTCGCGGCCGGCCTGCAACGCCTTCCTGTCGGCGCTGGTGACGGCCTTCCCGCTGGTGTAGCCGGCGACCGTGAAGTAGTTGTAGCGGCCGACGGCGTTGGCGGTCAGCCGGCAGGCGGTGGCTCGGCAGAAGGCGGGGACGCCGCCGCCGGGGAGCGAGGCGATATTGCCCTTGGCCTGGTTCTTGGCCTTCTCCGAGGCGGCCTTGGTGTCGAATACCGCGACGCCGACCGTGACGGCCACGCCGTCCTTCGTATACGTGCTGCGGATGACCTGGCGGCAGCCGTTGCTGGCGAGGACGGAGCCGAGAGCGCCCTGGGTGGCGGCCGCGCAGCTCTTGGTGCTGTTCGTGGTGGCCTTGCCGTAGCTCCGGGCGTCCTTGACCGCTCTCTTGTCCGGGAAGAGGGTCGCCGCGGTCAGCGGAGCGGTGTCCTTCTTCACATCCGAGATGTAGTCGAGCGGCTTGGGCGCGGGCGGCGGCGCGACCTTCGAGAAGGACGGCTCGGGCTCGGCCGGCTCGCTCGGCAGGCTCTCGGCGGAGGGGAGGCCGCCGGCGTTCTTCCCGTCGCCCTTGCCGTTGTCGTTCGTGGTGACGACGGCGGTCGCGACGATCGCCGCGACCGCGGCTGTGGCCAGCGCCCCGCCGCCGATCAGCGCCCACCTGCGACGCCGGTTGCGCGCCGCTGTGACGTCAGCCATCGCGGCCCAGTCCGGCGTGGACGGCTGTGATCCCCCGGGCCCGTACGGCCCCCCCTGCCCAAAGCTCATGGCGAGCATCTTATGGGAGCGCGGGGAGCGGCACGCGAGGCCGGGGTGCGGGCTGCGGGGATCAGCCCCTGCGCGGCAGCCCCTGCCGGGCACCGGGCGGGACCCGCTCGAAATCCGGTTGGTCAGCGGCGGGGCGGGCGGCGAGAATCACGGCTATGGGACATGTGGATGCGGCGCACTTGGAGTACTACCTTCCGGACGGGCGGGTGCTGCTCGGTGACGCCTCGTTCCGAGTGGGGGAAGGCGCCTCGGTCGCGCTGGTCGGCGCGAACGGGGCGGGCAAGACGACGCTGCTGCGGCTGATCTCGGGGGAGCTGCAGCCGCACGGCGGGTCCGTGACGGTCAGCGGCGGGCTCGGCGTGATGCCGCAGTTCGTGGGCGCGGTACGGGACGAGCGGACGGTGCGGGACCTGCTGGTGTCCGTCGCGCAGCCGCGGATCCGGCAGGCCGCGAAGGCCGTCGACGCGGCCGAGCACGCGATGATGACGAGCGACGCCGAGTCCGTGCAGATGGCGTACGCGCAGGCGCTCAGCGACTGGGCGGAGGCGCACGGCTACGAGGCCGAGACCGTCTGGGACATGTGCACCATGGCCGCGCTGGGCATCCCGTACGGGAAGGCGCAGTGGCGCGAGGTGCGCACGCTGTCCGGCGGTGAGCAGAAGCGGCTCGTGCTGGAGTCGCTGCTCCGGGGTACCGACGAGGTGCTGCTGCTCGACGAGCCGGACAACTATCTGGACGTGCCGGGCAAGCGCTGGCTGGAGGAACAGCTGCGGCAGACCAAGAAGACGGTGCTGTTCGTCAGCCACGACCGGGAGCTGCTGGCCAAGTCGGCGGAGAAGATCGTCAGCGTCGACCCCGGGGTGGACGGCAGCGACGTATGGGTGCATGGCAGCGGTTTCGGCACGTACCACGCGGCCCGCAAGGAGCGGTTCGCGCGCTTCGAGGAGCTGCGGCGGCGCTGGGACGAGAAGCACGCGCAGCTGAAGAAGCTGGTGCTCAGCCTGCGGCAGGCGGCGTCCATCAGCCATGAGCTGGCCTCGCGCTACGCGGCGGCGCAGACCCGGCTGCGGAAGTTCGAGGAGGCGGGTCCGCCGCCGGAGCCGCCGCGCGAGCAGGACATCACGATGCGGCTGCGCGGCGGCCGTACCGGGGTGCGGGCCGTGACGGTCAAGGGCCTGGAGCTGACAGGTCTGATGAAGCCGTTCGACCTGGAGGTCTTCTACGGGGAGCGGGTCGCGGTGCTGGGCTCGAACGGCTCCGGCAAGTCGCACTTCCTGCGGCTGCTGGCCGGCGAGGAGGTCGCGCACGAGGGGTCGTGGAAGCTGGGCGCGCGGGTCGTGCCGGGTCACTTCGCCCAGACGCACGCGCATCCCGAGCTGCTGGGGCGCACGCTGCTGGACATCCTGTGGACGGAACACGCCAAGAGCAAGGGCCCGGCCATGGGCACGCTGCGCCGCTACGAGCTGGAGCGGCAGGCGGACCAGCGCTTCGAGAAGCTGTCCGGCGGGCAGCAGGCGCGCTTCCAGATCCTGCTGCTGGAGCTGGCGGGCACCACGGCGCTGCTGCTGGACGAGCCGACGGACAACCTGGACCTGGAGAGTGCGGAGGCCTTGCAGGAGGGGCTGGAGGCGTACGACGGGACGGTGCTGGCGGTCACCCACGACCGGTGGTTCGCGCGCTCCTTCGACCGGTATCTGGTGTTCGGGTCCGACGGGCAGGTGCGGGAGACGGCGGAGCCGGTGTGGGACGAGCGGCGGGTGACCCGGGAGCGGTAGCCGGGGCCGGCAACTGTGCCGGAGCGTGCCGGGAGCTGTGCTGGGATGCGCACCGGCAGCCGTGCTGGGAGCTGTGCGGGCAGCCGTACCGGGAGTCGTGCCCGGTAGCCGTACCGGCGAGAACCGGACAGGGGTTCGGGGGTGTTTTGACCCGGGCAGGGGCAGCCGGGTATTCTGCCAGTTCGTTATGCGTATTGGCTTGTTCATTCTCACGTGAGAGGCCCTTACGCCGGCCCACCGGGCCGATGATCAGCGGTGGATATGGGTTGCGTCCCCGGATGCCGCCAGTGTTGGTCATCTCCTCAGGTGGCCTTGTCAGGACTCACTCACTGAAGAAGCGAAGGCGACGAGCGTGCGTACGTACAGCCCCAAGCCCGGTGACGCCCAGCGTCAGTGGCACATCATTGACGCGCAGGACGTCGTCCTGGGCCGTCTGGCCTCTCAGGCCGCCAACCTTCTCCGGGGCAAGCACAAGCCGGTGTATGCGCCCCACGTTGACATGGGTGACTTCGTCATCATCATCAACGCCGACAAGGTGCACCTGTCCGGCAACAAGAAGACCCAGAAGATGGCGTACCACCACTCGGGCTTCCCGGGTGGTCTGCGCTCGGTTCGCTATGACGAGCTCTTGGAGAAGAGCCCCGAGAAGGCCGTAGAGAAGGCCATCAAGGGCATGATCCCCAAGAACACGCTGGGCCGCCAGTGCCTCTCGAAGCTCAAGGTCTACGCAGGTCCCGTGCACCCGCACACTGCGCAGCAGCCTGTGCCTTTCGAGATCATCCAGGTCGCGCAGTAGTACCGGCCACACCCCCTAGACGAAAAGATTCTGAGGAGCATCGTGGCCGAGTCCACTACTGAGACCCCCGTCGTCGAGGAGACCCCCGAGGTCCCCGAGACTGTCGAGAATTCCGACACCGAGACCCCCGCCGAGGCCCCGGCAGTCGAGGAGACCCCCGCGGTCGCCGAGTCTGCCGAGACCCCCGTGGCCGCGGAGGCCCCCGCGGTCGCCGAGACCACTGACGTCGTGGACGAGCACGAGGGTGTCGGCGAGTACACCACCGAGTCGCTCGCGTCCCGCTTCGGCGACCCGCAGCCGGCCGCCGGTCTGGGTCGTCGTAAGAACGCCATCGCCCGTGTCCGCATTGTGCCGGGCAGCGGCAAGTGGAAGATCAACGGTCGCACGCTGGACGGTTACTTCCCGAACAAGGTGCACCAGCAGGAAGTCAACGAGCCCTTCAAGGTGCTCGAGCTGGACAACCGCTACGACGTGGTCGCCCGTATCAACGGTGGCGGCGTCTCCGGCCAGGCCGGTGCGCTGCGCCTGGGCGTGGCCCGTGCGCTGAACGAGGCGGACGTGGACAACAACCGCGCCCCGCTGAAGAAGGCCGGATTCCTGAACCGTGACGACCGTGCGGTCGAGCGGAAGAAGGCGGGCCTCAAGAAGGCTCGTAAGGCCCCGCAGTACAGCAAGCGTTAATCGCTCGCGCCTTTCTACGTATCGCCCCGATGGCACGCTCTGTGCCGTCGGGGCGTTCGTTTATCACGTACCAAGTACCACGTGCCAAGTGGCAAGACCCGGTCGCTCATCACCGCCCCCGGCGCGCCGGCCCGTAACGGGTGGCGGCGGAGCGCGGCACAGTGCCGCCTGTGGGGGCACAGTGCTGCCCATGCGGCCCGGGGAGTGACGTAGCGAGCAGTCATGGGCGTATACCTGTCAGAAGGTGTGTAAAAACTGGCAAGTAGCTCGCACATTCGGAGCAATCTCGGAGGACACCAGTGGGACGACTCTTCGGTACGGACGGTGTGCGCGGTGTTGCCAACGCCGACCTCACGGCAGAGCTGGCGCTCGGCCTGTCGGTAGCGGCGGCACATGTGCTGGCCGAGGCGGGCAGATTCGCGGGCCATCGACCGGTGGCGGTGGTCGGGCGCGACCCGCGTGCCTCCGGGGAGTTCCTGGAGGCCGCCGTCGTGGCGGGCCTCGCGAGCGCGGGCGTGGACGTGCTGCGGGTCGGCGTGCTGCCGACCCCGGCGATCGCGTATCTGACCGGCGCGCTGGGCGCGGACCTCGGCGTGATGCTGTCCGCGAGCCACAACGCGATGCCCGACAACGGCATCAAGTTCTTCGCGCGCGGCGGCCACAAGCTCCCGGACGAGCTGGAGAACCGGATCGAGGCGACGTACCACTCGCACGAGGCCGGTGAGCCCTGGGAGCGGCCGACCGGCGCCGGCGTGGGCCGGGTGCGCTCGTACGACGAGGGCTTCGACAATTACGTGGCCCACCTGATCGGCGTGCTGCCGAACCGGATGGACGGCCTCAAGGTCGTCATCGACGGGGCACACGGCGCGGCGGCCCGGGTCTCGCCGGAGGCGTTCGCGCGGGCCGGCGCCGAGGTCGTCACGATCGGCACCGAGCCGGACGGGCTCAACATCAACGACGGCTGCGGCTCGACCCACCTGGACAAGCTCCAGGCCGCCGTCGTCGAGCACGGCGCCGACCTGGGCGTCGCCCACGACGGTGACGCGGACCGCTGCCTCGCGGTGGACGCCGCGGGCCAGGAGGTCGACGGCGACCAGATCCTGGCCGTACTGGCGCTGGCCATGCGCGACGCCGGGACGCTGCGCAAGAACACCGTCGTCGGCACCGTGATGTCCAACCTCGGCTTCAAGATCGCGATGCGCCGCGAAGGCGTGGAGCTCACCGAGACGGCGGTCGGCGACCGCTATGTCCTGGAGGAGATGCGCGAGCACGGCTACGCGCTGGGCGGCGAGCAGTCCGGCCACGTCATCGTGCTGGACCACGCGACGACCGGCGACGGAACGCTGACCGGTCTCATGCTGGCGGCGCGGGTCTCCGCAACCGGCCGGTCGCTGACCGAGCTGGCGGGCGTCATGGACCGGCTGCCGCAGGTGCTGATCAATGTGCCGGACGTCGACAAGTCGCGGGTCCACTCGTCGGCCGAGCTGGCCTCCGCCGTCGCCGACGCGGAGCGCGAGCTCGGCGAGACCGGGCGGGTGCTGCTTCGCCAGTCCGGGACCGAGCCGCTGGTGCGGGTCATGGTCGAGGCCGCCGACATCGACCACGCGCGGTCGGTCGCGGGGCGGCTCGCCGATGTGGTGAAGAGCGCGCTGGGTTAACGGGGGTGGGGCGGGGCTGGGGCGGGCCGGGTTCGTACGGCAGGGCCTCAGCCGTATGGCCGCCCCTCCCAGCCGTACGGCCGTGCCTCAGCCGTACGGCCGTGCCTCAGCCGTACGGTCGTGCCTCAGCCGTAGGACCGCCTCCCAGTCGTACGGCCGCGCCTCAGCCGTACCGCCGCCCTCAGCCGGTCGGCGGCTCCGCGCGGAAGGTCCGCTCGTGCTGCTTGCTCCAGAAGAGCTTCTGGGCGAGCAGCGTGAGCGTGCCGGCGACGATGATGCCGGCGAGGTTGAGCGACAGCTGCTGGGTCGAGCCCCACATCTGGTCGATGTCGCGGTAGCCGAGCGCCACGGCCGCGTTCGCCGCGGCCGGGACGGTGGTGACCGAGATGGCCACGCCGACCAGCGCGCCGGACTTCGCCGAGGTGAGCGACAGCACCCCGGCGATCCCGGCGAGGAACGCCACCACGAACGAGAGCAGATCCGGCTTCCAGACGAACGAGGTATTCGGCCGGGGCTTCTCCAGCAGGGTTTCGGAGAACAGCCCGAAGGCGTCCATCAGCAGGCTGAAGCCGGTGGTCAGCACCATCGCGGCGGCGAAGCCCACGACCAGCGCGACCAGCGAGCGCCAGGCGAGCTTGGGCGCGCGCTGCACCAGAGCCGTGCAGACACCGGCCAGCGGTCCGAACTCCGGGCCGACCGCCATCGCGCCGACGATCAGAATCGCGTTGTCCAGCACCACGCCGCAGGCGGCGATCATCGTGGCGACGGTCAGGAACGCGAGGTAGGTCGCGGTGAGGGTGGACTCCTCGTGCGTGACCTCGGCGAGGGACTCCCACAGCACGGCGTCCGCGCCCTCGCCCGGCGCGTCCTTCTCCGCCTGGTCGGCCCGTACGGACAGCGACAGGTCGATGTCCTCGACGGCGACCGAGCCGTCATCCGGAATGCCGAGCTCCCGCAGCTTCGCGAGGATCGCGTCCCCGGCCTCCCTGGCGGCGTCGCACATCACCACATCGCCGGCCGGATTCCGGGCGGCCCCGGGCAGCACCACCAGATGGGTGGCTCCCACGGCCCGCTCCAGGAGCGCGACGACCTCGTCGGTACGGTCCGCCGGGACGATCAGCCGCAGGTGCAGCACGGTCGGGCTCCTAGGAGTGCGGGGGTCTGGAGTGTGGGGGTGCGGGTGCGTCAGGGGCTGTCTCTTACGGGGTGCGCGCTCGCGCTGCTCGGCGGTGCGCGTCGCGCCGTGGGACCGCGCGAGCCTCAGAGCTTTCTCGGAGCTCTCTCAGAGCTTGCGCAGCGACAAGCGCTGGACCTTGTGGTCCGGGCCCTTGCGCAGTACGAGGTTCGCCCGGCCCCGGGTCGGGGCCACATTCTGCTCCAGGTTCAGCTTGTTGACGGTGCGCCACATCATGCGCGCGTAGTCCAGCGCCTCCTCCTCGGAGACCTGGGTGTACTTGCGGAAGTACGAGAAGGGGTTCTGGAAGGCGGTCTCGCGCAGCTTGCGGAAGCGGCCGAGGTACCACTGCTCGATGTCCTCCGCCCGCGCGTCCACGTAGACGCTGAAGTCGAAGAAGTCCGCCAGGCCCACCCGGGTGCGGCCGTCCTTGCCGGGCAGGGCCGGCTGGAGGACGTTGAGGCCCTCGACGATCAGGATGTCGGGGCGGTGCACGGTCAGCCGCTCGCCCGGCACGATGTCGTAGATCAGGTGCGAGTAGACGGGCGCCGTCACCTCGGCCTTGCCCGCCTTCACGTCGGCGACGAAGCGGGTCAGCGCCCTGCGGTCGTACGACTCGGGGAAGCCTTTGCGCGACATCAGGCCGCGCCGGTGCAGCTCGGCGTTGGGCAGCAGGAAACCGTCGGTGGTGACGAGCTCCACCCGCGGGTGCTCGGGCCAGCGGGCCAGCAGGGCGGCGAGGATGCGCGCGGTGGTCGATTTGCCGACCGCGACGCTGCCCGCGACCCCGATGACGAACGGTGTGCCGGTCTGCTCGCCGTGGCCGTTGCCCGCGTCGCCGAGGAAGGTGTTGAGCGCGCCGCGCAGGTTGCTGGTGGCGCCGACGTAGAGGTTGAGCAGCCGGGACAGCGGCAGGTAGACGTCGCGGACCTCGTCGAGGTCGATGACGTCGCCGAGGCCGCGCAGCCGTTCCACCTCCTCGGCGGTCAGCGGCAGCGGCGTCCGCTCGCGCAGCGCGCTCCACTCGGCGCGCGACAGGTCCACGAAGGGAGTGACGTCGGCGCGGCCTCGTCGTTGGGGCTCTGTGGTGGTGGGCACGGGCCCATTGTGCGGTGACGCGGCGCGGGTCTCATCTCGGGGTGGGCGTTGGCGCGGTGCAGCCGGTGGCCCAGTGGCCCCGGTCACCTTCGTGAACGGTGGGGCCACTGTGACGGAAGGCTGTACGCGGTGGTCGCCGAGCACTACGGTCCCGGGCATCGGGGGCCGAGCCGCAGCGCCCTGGAGGTCCTCATGTCCGTACGCCGCCGTGCCTTCGCCGCTGTGTCGGCCGCCGTACGGGCCGATCGCGCTGCCGGCGTCTCAGCCGATGGCGCGGCCGACGCCTTCGCCGACCGGGTGCGCGACGAACTCGCCGCGGAGTTGCCCGACGAGGACCTGACGGAGGATCTGGACGACTGCCTCGACTCGTACACGATGGGCAGCAAGCCGCGGTGCGAGGAGGCCGAGTACCTGGAGCTGCTCCGGGAGGCCATCGGGCGGATGGCGCGCGGGCGCTGACGGAGTGGGGGCCGCCCCACCGCCCCGATGGGGGCTGCCCCACCGCCCCGTACCGCTGGACCCCGGCGTACGGCGGCGTACGGGGGCGTATGGCGGCCCACGACGTAGGCTGCGCGCATGTGCGGAATTGTGGGGTATGTGGGCGGCCAGTCCGCCCTTGACGTGGTCATCGCAGGGCTGAAGCGGCTGGAGTACCGCGGCTATGACTCGGCCGGAGTCGCCGTGCTCGCCGACGGGGGTCTCGCCGCCGCCAAGAAGGCGGGCAAGCTCGCCAATCTGGAGAAGGAACTCGCCGACCGGCCGCTGCCGGCCGGCCATACCGGGCTCGGGCATACCCGGTGGGCCACCCACGGTGCGCCCAACGACGTGAACGCGCACCCGCACCTGGACAACTCCGGGCGGGTCGCCGTCGTCCACAACGGCATCATCGAGAACTTCGCGCTGCTCCGGGCCGAGTTGGCCGAGCGCGGGCACCAGCTCGAATCCGAGACCGACACCGAGGTCGTCGCGCACCTGCTCGCCGAGGAGTTCTCGTCCTGCGCGGACCTGGCGGAGGCCATGCGGCGTGTCGCGCGCCGGCTGGAGGGCGCGTTCACTCTAGTCGCCGTGCACGCCGACGCGCCGGACGTGGTCGTCGGCGCGCGCCGCAACTCGCCGCTCGTGGTGGGCGTCGGGGAGGGCGAGTCGTTCCTCGCCTCGGACGTCTCCGCGTTCATCGCGCACACCCGCGAGGCGCTCGAACTCGGCCAGGACCAGGTGGTCGAGCTGCGCCGGGGGGGTGTGACCGTCACGGACTTCGACGGCCGCCCCGCCGAGGTGCACGCGTACCACGTGGACTGGGACGTCTCCGCCGCCGAGAAGGGCGGCTACGACTACTTCATGCTCAAGGAGATCGCCGAGCAGCCGAAGGCGGTCGCCGACACGCTGCTCGGGCGGATCGACAGCGCCGGGTCGCTGACGCTGGACGAGGTGCGCATCCCGATCTCCGTGCTGCGCGAGGTCGACAAGGTCGTCATCGTGGCCTGCGGCACCGCGTTCCACGCCGGGATGATCGCGAAGTACGCCATCGAGCACTGGACCCGCATCCCCTGCGAGACGGAGCTGGCCAGCGAGTTCCGCTACCGCGATCCGATCCTCGACACGCGGACCCTGGTCATCGCCATCAGCCAGTCCGGCGAGACCATGGACACCCTGATGGCGCTGCGGCACGCCCGTGAGCAGGGCGCGAAGGTGCTCGCGATCTGCAACACCAACGGCTCGACGATCCCGCGCGAGTCGGACGCGGTTCTCTACACGCACGCCGGGCCCGAGGTCGCGGTCGCCTCGACCAAGGCGTTCCTGACCCAGCTCGTCGCCTGCTATCTCGTCGCGCTCTACCTCGGCCAGGTGCGCGGCACCAAGTGGGGCGACGAGATCGAGTCGCTGATCCAGGAGCTGTCCGAGATCGGCACCAAGGTCGAACAGGTGCTGGAGACGATGGAGCCGGTACGGGAGCTGGCGCGGTCCCTCAAGGACAAGGGGACGGTGCTCTTCCTCGGGCGGCACGTCGGCTATCCGGTGGCCCTGGAGGGCGCGCTCAAGCTCAAGGAGCTGGCGTACATGCACGCCGAGGGCTTCGCGGCGGGCGAGCTCAAGCACGGGCCGATCGCGCTGATCGAGGACGACCTGCCGGTGGTGATCGTGGTGCCGTCGCCGCGCGGGCGGTCCGTGCTGCACGACAAGATCGTCTCCAACATCCAGGAGATCCGGGCCCGCGGCGCCCGCACCATCGTGATCGCGGAGGACGGCGACGAGACGGTGGTGCCGTACGCGGACCACCTGATCCGCATCCCGGCGACGCCGACGCTGCTCCAGCCGCTGGTCGCCACCGTCCCGTTGCAGGTCTTCGCGTGCGAGCTCGCGACGGCGCGCGGCAACGAGGTCGACCAGCCGCGCAACCTCGCCAAGTCGGTGACCGTCGAGTGATCGTGGGTGTCGGCATCGACGTCGCCGAGATCGACCGCTTCGGCGCGGCCCTGGAACGAACCCCCCAGCTGGCGGAACGCCTCTTCCTGGAACAGGAGTTGATACTGCCCAGCGGCGAGCGGCGCGGCATCGCCTCGCTGGCCGCCCGGTTCGCGGCCAAGGAAGCCGTGGCCAAGGCGCTGGGCGCGCCCGGCGGCCTGCACTGGACCGACGCCGAGGTCTACGTCGAGCCGACCGGGCAGCCCCGGCTGCGGGTGCGCGGGACGGTGGCGCGGCGCGCGGCCGAGCTGGGTGTACGGACCTGGCATGTGTCGCTGAGCCATGACGCGGGGGTCGCTTCGGCGGTGGTGATCGCGGAGGGGTGAGGGGTGGGGTGGGCCCGTAGGCGGGGTTCCTCGCGGCGGCGTCCGGCGGCGTCCGGGGGCTGTGCGGTTGAGGCTGCGGGCCGCGTGCGCGTGCGCGTGCGGTCGGTTGCGGCTGCCGCGGCTGCGGATTTTTCTTCCGTACGAGTCGGTGCTGCCTCCCGCACTCGGGTCGCTTCATCCGGGTGGCTTCATCCGGGTGGCTCCGCCCGCGACCCGCGCGGGCGGGGTCGGCGGCGGTCCGGGCAGCATGCGGTCCCGGAGACCAGCGGTCCGGGAAGCGTGCGGTCCGGGAGACTGGGCGTATGAGGACTGCCTACAGCGTTGAGACCGTACGGGCCGCGGAGCGGGAACTCATGGCCCGGTTGCCCGACGGCGTGTTGATGCAGCGGGCCGCGGCAGGGCTGGCCGCGGTGTGCGCGGGGTTGTTGCGGCGGGTGTACGGCGCGCGCGTCGTGCTGCTGGTCGGCAGCGGCGACAACGGCGGGGACGCGCTCCACGCCGGGGCCCGGCTGGCCGGGCGCGGGGCGGGGGTCACGGCGGTGCTGCTGGCCCCGGACCGGGCGCACCCGGGCGGGCTGGCCGCCCTGCTGGCCGCGGGCGGCCGGAGCGTGCCGGCGGGCGGCGCCGAGCCGCTCGTGCGGCGGGCCGACCTGGTGGTCGACGGGATCGTCGGCATCGGCGGCAAGGGCGGCCTGCGCGAGGCGGCGCTGCCGCTGGTCGAGGCGGCGCGGGCGGCACGGGCTGCCACGATCGTGGCGGTGGATCTGCCGAGCGGGGTCGACGCCGACACCGGCGAGGTGCGCGGCGACGCCGTCACGGCCGATGTGACGGTCACCTTCGGCGCGTACAAGCCCGGCCTGCTCATCGACCCGGCGCGCGAGCGGGCCGGAGCGCTGCGGCTGGTGGACATCGGGCTGCGGCTGCCCCCCGTACCCGAGGTGGAGGCCCTGCAACACGCCGATGTCGCGCGGCTGCTGCCGCGTCCTGCGGCGGAGAGCGACAAGTACCGGCGGGGCGTGCTGGGCGTCGTCGCGGGCTCCGCGCGCTATCCGGGGGCCGCGGTGCTCGCGGTCGCCGGGGCGCTGCGCGGGGGCGCGGGGGCCGTACGGTACGTCGGTCCGGGCGCGGACGCGGTGATCGCGCGCTTCCCGGAGGCCCTGGTCTCGGCCGGGCCGCCAGCGAAGGCGGGGCGCGTACAGGCGTGGGTCGTCGGCCCCGGCCTCGGGGACGGCGCCGAGGCTCGGCAGCAGGTCGCCGAGGTGATCGCGTCCGACGTGCCGGTGCTGATCGACGCGGACGGGCTGCGCCTGCTGGAGCCGGACGCGCTGCGCGGGCGTACGGCGCCCACCGTGATCACTCCGCACGCCGGGGAGGCCGCCTCGCTGCTCGGCGTCTCCCGCGACGAGGTGGAGAGCGCGCGCCTGGCGTCGGTGCGGGCGCTGGCGGAGCGGTTCGGCGTCACGGCGCTGCTCAAGGGGTCGACCACGCTGGTGGCGGATGGAGGCGCGGGCGGCGCGGTGGGCGTGGAGGGTGCGGGCGGTGCGGGCAGTGCGGGCGGTGCGGGCGGTGCGGGCAGTGCGGGCGGTACGGGCGGTGCGGGCGGTGCGGGCAGTGCGGGCAGTGCGGGCGGTGCGGAGGATGCGGGCAGTACGGGCAGTGCGGGCGGTGCGGAGGGTGCGGGCGGTGCGGGCAGTGCGGGCAGTGCGGGCGGTGCGGAGGGTGCGGACAGGGCTGAGGGCGCGCGGGCCGTGCGGGTCAATCCGACCGGGACGGGCTGGCTGGCCACGGCGGGCAGCGGGGACGTGCTGTCCGGGCTGACGGGTTCGCTGCTGGCAGCGGGCCTCGCGGCGCGGGACGCCGCCTCGGTGGGCGCGTATCTGCACGGCCTGGCGGCCCGCCGCACGGTCGGTTCGCCGGGCGCGCCGATCACGGCCTACGGGGTCGCGGAGGCGCTGGGGGACGCGTGGCGCGAGGTGGGGGGCTGAGGCGGGGTGGTGCGGCTGGATGGGGGCCGTATGGGTGGGGGCGCGGCTATTCCGTCCCGGTGTGTCGCGTCGCTTTCGGGCTGCTGTGCCGCGCGGCGGTCGTGAAGCCGCTGGGCCGCCGCTGTGCCGCCGCCGCCGCGAGGCGTGCTGGAGTCCCATAACGGGGGCGGACTCGACGCTGCCGCGAGCTTGCGGGCTCCGGGCATGGCCCGTTCTGTCCCGCCCGTCGCCTCGGCCGCCGCGCCGCCTCGCAGCCGCCGCGAAGCGTGCCGGAGCCGTCCTGGCCGGGCTCGCCGCTGCCGCGAGCCCACGGGCCTGCGGCTTGCTGCGGGTTCCGGGCTGCGGGCTGCGGGCTGCGGGCATGGCCGTCCCGTCCCGCCCCGTCGCCTCCCCTTCGGCCGCTGCGGCGCTCGGCAGCCTTGAAGCCGCCGCGAAGTGTGCCGGAGCCGTCCCGGCCGGGCCGTCCCGGCCGGATCCGTCAGGCCGGGGCCCGTGCTCCCTGCTGTCGCGCGCCCCCGCGCCCCGCGCCCCGCGCCCCGCGCCCCGCGCCCCGCGCCAGCCGCTCGACGCGGGCTCCGGGCGTGGCCTGAGACACTGGGGCGATGAACGAGACACCGATGCCGCGTGCCCGTGCGGTGGTCGACCTGGCCGCACTGCGGGCCAATGTCCGCGCGCTGCGCGCCCATGCCCCCCGGGCCGCGCTGATGGCCGTGGTGAAGTCGGACGGGTACGGGCACGGCGCGGTGCCCTGCGCTCGCGCCGCTCGCCAGGCGGGTGCGGCCTGGATCGGTACCGCGACCCCGCAGGAGGCGCTGGCGCTGCGCGCCGCCGGGGACGTCGGGCGGCTGATGTGCTGGCTGTGGACGCCGGGCGACCCGTGGCGCGCGGCGGTCGAGGCGGACATCGACGTGTCGGTCAGCGGCATGTGGGCGCTGCGCGAGGTCGTCGCGGCGGCGCGCGCGGCCAGGCTCGTGGCGCGCGTCCAGCTCAAGGCGGACACCGGGCTGGGCCGCTCCGGCTGCATGCCCGCGGACTGGCCGGAGCTGACCGCCGCCGCGCGGGAGGCCGAGACCGGCGGCGCGATCAAGGTGACCGGCGTCTGGTCGCACTTCGCGTGCGCCGACGAGCCGGGGCATCCCTCGATCGCCCCGCAACTGGCGCTCTTCGGGGAGATGTCGGAGCAGGCCGCGCTGGCGGGCCTGGAGCCCGAGGTGCGGCACCTCGCCAACTCCGCGGCCCTGCTGACGCTGCCCGAGGCGCACTTCGACCTGGTACGGACCGGTATCGCCGTCTACGGAGTCTCGCCCAGCCCGGAGCTGGGCGACCCCGCCGACTTCGGGCTGCGCCCGGTGATGACGCTCGCCGCCTCGCTGGCCTCGGTCAAGCGGGTGCCGGACGGGCACGGCGTCTCGTACGGGCACCACTACGTCACCCCCGCCGAGACGACGCTCGCGCTGATCCCGGTCGGCTACGCGGACGGCATCCCGCGACACGCCTCGGGCACCGGCCCGGTGCTGGTCGCGGGCAAGTGGCGGACGGTCGTCGGCCGGATCGCGATGGACCAGTTCGTGGTGGACCTGGGCGACGACAAGGCCGAGGCGGGTGACGAAGCGCTGCTGTTCGGGCCGGGCGACCGGGGCGAGCCGACCGCCGAGGACTGGGCGCGGGCCGCGAACACCATCGCGTATGAGATCGTCACGCGCATCGGAACCCGGGTGCCACGCGTCCATACAGGTGTCAGGGCAAGTGAGAACGGCGAACCCGGCGAGAACGCTGCGAGTGCTGAGAGTGCTGCACACGCTGCGAACGCCGCGAACGCCGAGAACAAGTCCACGGGGAGCGCGACATGAGCGAGGGCACGGACGCGGCGAGCGCCGCGAGCACGGTCGGCGGCTGGGCGAAGGCCGGCCGCCAGGCCGGAATCGCGGGCGCCGCGATAGGAGTGGTGGCGGCCGGCGCGGCGGCGGGCGTCGCCATAGAGCGGCTGACCGTCGGCCGGGGGATGCGCCGCAAGGCGCGGCTGGCGCTGGACGCCTCGGGCCCGTACGGGACCTTGCGGGGCGCCCCGGGCCGTGCGGTGGCCGACGACGGCACCGAGCTGTACTTCGAGGTCGACGAGGCGGACGCGATCAGCTCCGAGGACGACCCGGCGCTCGCCCCCGGCGTCGCCGAGTCGCCGGAGCGCACCCCGGAGTCCCGGCTGCGCCGGCTGTTCGGCCGCCGCGCCCCCGACCCGCTCACCGTCGTCTTCTGCCACGGCTACTGCCTCAGCCAGGACTCCTGGCACTTCCAGCGCGCCGCGCTGCGCGGTGTGGTCCGTACCGTCCACTGGGACCAGCGCAGCCACGGCCGCTCCGAGCGGGGCCGCTCGCAGCGCGACGGCAGCGCGCCCGTCACCATCGACCTGCTCGGCCGTGACCTCAAGGCGGTGCTGGACGCCGCCGTGCCGGAGGGGCCGATCCTGCTGGTCGGGCACTCGATGGGCGGCATGACGATGATGGCGCTGGCCGACCAGTACCCGGCGTTCGTCGCGGAGCGGGTCACCGGCGTCGCCTTCGTCGGCACGTCGGCGGGCAAGCTCGGCGAGGTCAGCTACGGGCTGCCGTCGGTCGGCGTGAAGGCGTTCCACCGGCTCGCGCCGAGCGTCCTCAGGGTGCTGGGCGCGCAGTTGGAGCTGGTCGAGCGGGGCCGCCGGGCGACCGCCGACCTGTTCGCCGGGCTGGTCAAGCGCTACTCCTTCGGGACGCCGTCAGACGTGGACCCGGCGGTGTCGCGGTTCGCGGAGCGGCTGATCGAGTCGACGCCGATCGACGTCGTCGCGGAGTTCTTCCCGGCCTTCGCCGAGCACGAGAAGACGGGCGCGCTGCCCGCGTTCGACGCGGTGCCCGCGCTGGTGCTGGCGGGCGACAAGGACATGCTGACCCCGTTCGAGCACAGCGAGGCCATCGCCGAGCTGCTGCCGGGCGCGGAGCTGGTGATCGTGGCGGACGCGGGGCACCTGGTGATGCTGGAGCGGCCCGACCTGATGAACGACCAGCTCGCGGAGCTGGTGGCCCGGGTGGTGGCCGCCGCGGACGCGCTGCGAGGCAGCGGGAGCGGGACTGCCGGCGGACGGGCACGGGGGCGCGCGGCGCGGAGGTCGAGCGGGGGCTGAGGGGAGCCGAGAGGTAGGGGGCTGGGGCGCGAGTTTCGGGACAGGGCCCGAGGGGCGGGAGCTGCGGGGCGCGAGTTGCGGGCGGGGTCCGAGGTGCGGGGCCAGACGGGCGGGAGCAGGCGGCGAGGCCGGCCGGACGCGTACCATCCGGACGCATGGAATCACCGCACGACCTGCGCGCCGGACAGGCCGCACCGGGCTCCGGGCCCGCCGCCGAGTCCGCCCCTGAGCCCGGCTCCCGGCCCCGTACGCGCGGCGGCGCATGGCCTGATCCGGAGCCCGTTCCGGAGGCCGTACCGGAGCCCGGCTCCCGGCCCCGTACGCGCGGCGGCGCGCGGCCTGATCCGGAGCCCGCACCCGAGCCTGCCCCGGGCCCCGTACCGCTGCCCGCGACGCGGTCCGTCCGGATCACCGTCGACACCCCCGAGCACATGCGTGACTTCGGCACGCGGCTGGCCGGGTTGCTGCGTCCCGGCGACCTGGTGTTGCTCACCGGCGAGCTGGGCGCGGGCAAGACCACGCTGACCCGCGGGCTCGGCCAGGGCCTGGGCGTGCGTGGCGCGGTGACCTCCCCGACCTTCGTCATCGCGCGCGTCCACCCTTCGCTGAGCGACGGCCCGGCGCTGGTGCACGTCGACGCCTACCGGCTGGGCGGCGGCCTCGACGAGATGGAGGACCTCGACCTCGATGTGTCGCTGCCGGAGTCGGTGGTGGTCGTGGAGTGGGGCGACGGCAAGGTCGAGGAGCTGTCGGACGACCGGTTGCATGTGGTGATCGAGCGGACGGTCGGCGCGGCGGCCCCGGCGCTCGCGGGCGGCGGGGACGGCGGCGCGGACGGCTGGGCCGAGGCGGATGACCTCGCCGGCCTCGGCGACCTGGATGACGTACGCGAGGTGTCGGTCACCGGTGTCGGCCCGCGCTGGGCGGCGGCGGACCTGGACTCGCTCGCCGGCTGAGCTCTGCTGACATACGGCTCCGGGCGTACGGCTCCGGCATCCTCCGCGCGTCCGACCGCCCGTAGATTCCGACGAGGTTCCGACAGGCCGTCGGTAAGATGTTGCGTACCTGGCACCGGACGTGGTCACATGGAGTCAGAGAGCCAGTTAGGTATACCTAACCGCGCCCGCCACAGGAGCCCCAGGAGGCATGCATGCCTGCTCAAGAGCCCACTGCTGACGCGCCGAAGTCCGCGAAACGGCCCCACGGGCAGCCCACGTCGATGCGGGATCTGCTGGCCGCGTGCGCCGCGGCGAGCGCGGTGTCCACGCCGCCCGAATCGCCGCAGGAGTCAGCGGACCGCGCGGACACGGACCGCGCGGACACGGACAGCGGCGAAGTCACCGCCCGTCGCGACGTGGCGTAGCCCATTCGGGTGACGAGCCGCTGAGGCAGTCACCCGCAAGGGGATGAGGGCCCCACCGCGCTGGGCCCAGACCCGGACCACCGGAACCCAGACCCGAAACACCGGCCCCCGGGAATGCTTCCCTAGGGGATGACGACGACCTTCGTATCGATCGTCGCGAACGTCCACAGCGCCGTCCCGTCGGCCTGCTTCTCGCGGATGCCGCCCGTCTTCTTCCGCGCGCCCGGAGCCGGCGTCGAGCCGTCCACCGCGGAGCTGAAGCCGAACGCGACGCCGTCCTGCGCGTGGAAACGCACGACGTGCTCGATCGGCACCCCGTCCGAGCCGGTGATGTTCCCCGAGCGGGAGGTCACCTTGTACGTGCCGGGCGGCGGGCTGACGGTGCTCGGCGCGACCTTGTACGTCCGGATGGGCAGCTCGTTCGCGCCCACCAGCCAGACCCGCTTGGCGCGCAGCGCGTAGACGACGCGCTCGCCGCTGCCGGAATCGGCGGGCAGCGCCAGTTCCCTCTTCTTGGCCTTGGCTGCGTCCGAGGCGTCGGCGGACGCGGAGGCCGAGCTGCCGGGGCGGGACTTGAGCGGGTGGGCGTCCTCGCTCGCCGACGCCTGATAGGCCAGAAAGCCGACCGCGGCCAGGGCTGCGGCGGTGAGCCCGGCCACGATGATTCCCGAGCTGCTCCTAGCCACGGCTGTGCCTACCCTTCGTACGCGCGATATCGGGCGACGGTAGCACTCGCGTGCGGTGTTCGGTTTCGTCCTCGACCCGGCGCACGGGGCCGCCACCGCCGCGGGTCGGCGTCCGGCGGCGTCATGTGAGGGACGCTCGCGTTCGGGCGCGCCGTAGGCTGGGTGCGTGCTGCTGCTCGCGCTTGATACCGCAACCCCCGCCGTCACCGTCGCGCTGTACGACGGAAGTCGCGTCGTCGCCGAGTCGAACCAGGTCGACGCCCGTCGGCACGGGGAGCTGTTGCTGCCCGCTGTGGACCGGGTGCTCGGAGAGGCCGGGCTGAAGCTGGAGTCGGTGACCGGCGTGGTCGTCGGGGTCGGGCCGGGGCCGTACACCGGCCTGCGGGTCGGGCTGGTGACGGCCGCGACCTTCGGCGCGGTGCTGGACGTGCCGGTGCACGGGCTCTGCACGCTGGACGGGATCGCGTACGCGGCCGGCCTGGCGGGCCTCGAAGGCCCGCTGGTGGTCGCGACGGACGCCCGCCGCAAAGAGGTCTACTGGGCCAGCTACGCCGACGCCCGCACCCGCGCGAGCGAGCCCGCCGTCGACCGGCCGGCGGACATCGCCGAGCGGGTCGCCGGGCTCCCGGCGGTCGGGGCCGGCGCGGTGCTCTACCCCGACGCCTTCGGCGCGCTGCCGGACGGAATGCCCGAGTACCAGTCGGCCGCCGCGCTGGCCGCACTCGCCGCCGAGAAGCTCGCGGCGGGGGAGCCCTTCCTGCCGGACCAGCCGCTGTATCTGCGACGGCCGGACGCGCAGGTTCCCGCCAACTACAAGGTGGTCACACCGCAGTGACGTCGACGACGGGGACGGGGACGGGTGCCGAAGTGGCTGCCGGGGCGGGAGCGGGAACGTCCGACAGAGCCGCTGCCGCAGCGGGTACGAGTACACGTACAGCCGCCGCGGCGCCGGGCGTGACCCTGCGCGAGATGCGCTGGTGGGACATTGACCCGGTGCTCGAACTGGAAGTGGAGCTGTTCCCCGACGACGCCTGGTCGCAGGGCATGTTCTGGTCCGAACTGGCGCACGCCGGCGGCCTCGCCGCGACCCGCCACTACGCGGTGGCGCACGACGCGGACGGACGGCTGGTCGGCTACGGCGGGCTCGCCGCCGTAGACGGCACGGGCGACGTCCAGACCATCGCCACCGCCCGCGACCACTGGGGCACCGGCCTCGGCGCCCGGCTGCTCACCGAGCTGCTCAGCGCCGCCACCGCCTTTGAATGCGGTGAAGTGCTGCTGGAAGTGCGCGTCGACAACACCCGCGCGCAGCGCCTCTACGAACGCTTCGGCTTCGAGGCGATCGGCTTCCGCCGCGGCTACTACCAGCCGGGCAACGTGGACGCGCTGGTGATGCGGCGGGCCGGCGGGCCGGCGGCGGAGGAATCCGCGGCGGCTCCGCTCGCCATCGCGGCGGATGAGGCAGCGGATACAGCAGAAGCGGAAGCAGAAGCAGAAACTGACACAGCAGAAGCCACAGAAGCAGCAGAAGCAGCAGAAATAGCCCCAGAAACAGCCACAGCCACAGCCACAGCCACAGCCACAGCCGCAGACGAACAGGGAACGACCATCCATGGCTGACGAGCCGCTTGTCCTCGGCATCGAGACCTCCTGCGACGAGACCGGCGTCGGCATCGTCCGGGGCCACACGCTGCTCGCCGACGCCATCGCGTCCAGCGTCGACGAGCACGCCCGGTTCGGCGGCGTCGTCCCGGAGATCGCCAGCCGGGCGCACCTGGAGGCGATGGTCCCGACCATCCAGCGCGCGCTGCGGGAGGCGGGCGTCGCGGCGAGCGACCTGGACGGGGTCGCGGTCACGGCCGGCCCCGGTCTGTCCGGGGCGCTGCTCGTCGGGGTGTCGGCCGCGAAGGCGTTCGCGTACGCCCTGGGCAAGCCGCTCTACGGCGTCAACCACCTCGCCTCGCACATCTGCGTCGACCAGCTCGAACACGGCGCGCTGCCCGAGCCGACGATGGCGCTGCTGGTCTCCGGCGGCCACTCCTCGCTGCTGCTCGCGCCCGACATCACCAGCGATGTGCGGCCGCTGGGCTCGACCATCGACGACGCGGCGGGCGAGGCGTTCGACAAGGTCGCCCGGGTGCTGAACCTCGGTTTCCCCGGCGGCCCGGTCATCGACCGGATGGCGAAGGAGGGCGACCCCGCCGCGATCAGGTTCCCGCGCGGGCTGACCGGTCCGCGCGACTCCGCCTACGACTTCTCCTTCTCCGGGCTCAAGACCTCGGTCGCCCGCTGGATCGAGGCGAAGCGCGCGGCGGGCGAGCCGGTGCCGGTCGCCGACGTCTCCGCGTCCTTCCAGGAGGCGGTGGTGGACGTGCTCACCCGCAAGGCCGTACGGGCCTGCAAGGACGAGGGCGTCGAGCACCTGATGATCGGCGGCGGGGTCGCGGCCAACACCCGGCTGCGGGCGCTGGCCGCCGCGCGCTGCGAGACCGCGGGCATCACGCTGCGGGTGCCCCGGCCGAAGCTGTGCACGGACAACGGGGCGATGGTCGCCGCGCTCGGCGCCGAGATGGTGGCCCGCAACCGCGCGCCCTCGGACTGGGACCTGTCGGCGGACTCATCGCTGCCGGTGACCGAGCCGCATGTGCCAGGCCACGCGCACGGCCCGAGCCTCGCGCACGACCACGTGCACGAGCTGAGCGCGAAGAACCTCTACTCATGAGCTGCTCATGAGCGTCACGCTGATGTGGGAGGCCAAGGCGGCGGCGGGGCGCGCCCCCGAACTCCTCGCCTGGGCCCGCGCCCAGGAGTTGGCACCGGCGCCGGCCCGCCGCGAGACCTTCACCGCCCCCGGCGACCGGGTCCTCGTCCTCACCTGGTGGGACGCCGCGTACGACGCCGAGCTGCCCGAACTCCCGACCCCGGCGGACGACTTGACCGCCCGCCCGGTACACCGCTGGCGCTTCGAGCCCGTTGCTGACTGACCGGCGCGCGGGCTCCGGCCGTACGAAGGACGAACTGTGAGCACGCGCACCCTGCCGCCGCCGCCACCCCCACCGCACATACGCGCCTGGCCGGACCGGGGAGCGCTGCTCGCCGACCGGGCCAGGGCGATGGACATCCTGATCCGCCGGTACCTGGCCCTGCTGGGGCTGCTGTGGTTGTGGCTGTTGGCGGCGGGTTGCTTCCTGGGGTGGACGCTCGCGGTCATGGGGCTGGCGGCCGTGTCGAGCGGCAACGCGGTGGACCTGATCTTCGGCGTCGTATATCTGCTCCTCGGCCTGGTGGCCCTGGGGCTCTCTGGGCTGGGCCTGGCGCTCGGGGCGCGCCGGGACAGGATGCTGCGCGAACGGCTGCGGAGTTGGGCTGCGCTGGACCGTGACCCCGCCACCGACGGGCGGCGGCGGGTGCCCGGCCGGGCACTGCTGTGGCTGCTGACCTCCGCCGCGCTGTGCGTCCTCGCGCTGGTCGTCGGCGTCCTGGGGGTCGCCGAGTTCGTGACCGGCGTCAAGTACGACGATGCCGGCACCCCGTTCGCCACCGTGTTCGGCGCGACGGCCATTCCGGGGATGACCGGAACGCTGGGCGTGGCGAAGGCGCTCGGCCACTACCGATGGGAGCGCCGCGAGTTCGGCGCGGGGGCCGGGCCCGGGCTCCGGAGCCCGGGCCGGGGTCGATGCAGGGCAGGGGAGTGAGCCGTGGCACACGCTGCACACCAGACCCGTCGTGGACATCGGCGGCGCGGGCCGCGTCTTCGTGCGGGAAGGGGCCGCCGCCCGCCGCGTCTGTGAAACCCGGACCTGCCGCGCGTAACGCTCCTCGCCCGCCCGGCCCTTCGCCGTCTCGCCCTTCCCCCTCGCTGCGATGCGCGCAGCACTCCGGCAGCCCGCTCTTCGAGAACGACGCTGCTCAAGCGCGCCCGCCCCGCCGAGAACGTGCACGCGGTGCACACAGCGGCGCTACCGCCGCATCCCTCCCCGGCATCGCCCGGATCAGGCTGCCCTCAGCTCCGCCTCGCTGTGCCGACAAGTCGGCGGTGAAGGTCTCTCACCCCCGCACGTATCCCGGTGCTTCGCTGTGCAACGACACCCCGAGTTAGTAAAGCTCAGTAATTGGCTATCCTTAGGGAAGGGAAAGGAAAGGAAATCGAGAGCAGGATGACCAGCGGGCGGCGACAGCCGACTGGTCGCCACGCCCGGACGTTCGCTCTTTCGTTGCTGATTCAGAGTCCCCCTTAGTAGGTGGCGCAGAATTCAGAAGAAAGGATTCTTCCATTTCTGCGTACGGATTTCGCGTCCTCCCGATGTCCAGGACGCTAGTCCACCTGAGGCCGTCAACGTTGAACTTCGTGCGGGACGCAGGTTTGCGCTAACGGATATGGTGCGTTCATGCCTTGCCTGACGGGGCGGCTACTTCACGGCCCGTGCATGTGCTTATGTGATGTCCCGTAATTGCGACTGAAGGTCACTGCCGGGCCATACGCAAGCCTTCACGCGCTGCCCTTTTGGCGTTGTAATATGCCCCCGTCAAGTGGCTGGCGATCAACGAACAGTTAAGGGTCGCAAAAGAAGACCGTAATATTTCCCTACAAGAGTAGGCCTCCTCGATGAAACCGAACTTCTGCGGCGTGCTTCAATGGCGCGCCATTTCTATCTGGCTGGTGACGGCCGTGCTGGTCGCCGCTGCCGCAGTGGCGTTGACGCCGGTACAGGCCCACGCAATCGCGACAGCCGTCCCCCTTGGTACGGCCGACAGCTACGCGGTTCTGGCAGGCCAGTCGGTCACCAACACCGGTCCGACCGTGGTCACCGGAGACCTCGGGGTAAGCCCGGGAACGGCCGTCAGCGGGTTCCCGCCCGGCCAGGTGAATGGAGCCATCCACTCGGCGGACGCCCCCGCCCTCCAGGCACAGACCGACCTGACCGCCGCGTACAACAACGCCGCCGGCCAGGCCCCGGACGCCAGCATTTCCGGCGACCTCGGTGGCCAGACGCTGAATCCCGGCGTCTACAACGCCTCCAGCTCCATCGGCCTCACCGGCACGCTCACGCTGGACGCCCACGGAGACCCCAACGCCGTGTGGATCTTCCAGGTCGGATCGACCCTGACGACGGCATCCGCCAGCCGCGTGCTCCTGGTCAACGGTGCTGCGCCGTGCAACGTCTTTTGGCAGATCGGTAGCTCCGCCACGATCGGCACGAACTCCACCTTCGTCGGCAACATCTTGGCCCTGACCTCGATCTCCGCGAACACCGGAGCGACCATCGACGGCCGGGCGCTGGCACGGAACGGCTCGGTGACACTGGACAACAACCGGATCACCCGCGCGACGTGCGCCACCGGCACCACCGGCGGGACCACGGGTGGGACCACGGGTGTGCTGGGAGGCGTCCTCGGCGGCGTCACCACCGGCACAACTGCGGGCACGACCACCGGCACGACCGGCGGCCCCACAGGCAACACCACGGCGGGCGGCACCACCACTGGGGTCCTGGGAGGTGTGATCGGAGGAGTCCTTACCGGCGGCACGACCGGCGGCGCCACAGGCAGCACCACGGGTGGCGGCCTGACTGGAAACACCACGGGTGGCGGCCTGACTGGAAACACCACGGGTGGCGGAAACGGTGGTGACCACGGCGACCACGACCACGGTGACCACGGCGACCACGACCACGGTGACCACGGCGACCACGACCACGGTGACCACGGCGACCACGACCACGGTGACCACGGCGACCACGACCACGGTGACCATGGTGACCACGGTGACCACGGTGACCACGGTGACCACCACAAGGGTGACCACCACAACGGTGACCACCACAACGGTGACCACGGTGACCACCACAAGGGCGACCACGGGAACCAGCACGGCGACCACCACAAGGAGAACTGCCAGACCGGCGACAAGCACGACCGTGCGAAGTCCCTGCCTGGCACGGGCTGCGAGACGGCGAAGTCCTAGCTGAATCGCTCGCGGTCCGGCTGGTGGCACATGCCACGAGCCGGACCGCGAGCGCCGGATCCCGAATGCGCGGAAGGACCTGGGAAGTGGATTCGGTAAGTCGCGACGGGAAGGACGCCGAGCGTGACTTCACCAAAGACATTGAGCTAATGGATGTGAAGAAATTGAGCAGCGGACTCGTCGATGGCACGACGACCACTGAGTGCAGGCCGGCCACGCAGGTTCCGGGCGAGGAACCCGTCGCGGCTGAGTCCATTCTGGCACTTCCGCGACCGCTGAAAGCAGCAATCGGTACCGTGGTGACGCTATGTCTGACGGTATCCCTCGTCCACGTACTTCTCGTATTTCTGCACGTGGCTCCTCCCAATAGTATTTCGCAACGTTATAGCAAACAAATCAATTCCTGGGTATACCCGCTCTTCGAACAAAACTGGCGGCTCTTCGCTCCAAACCCCGAATCGGTCAACTATCAGATTTCGGCGAGGACCGCGCGGACCTCCCAGGGCGGCGCCGGGCAGGTCAGCGAGTGGTTCGACCTCACTGCCATCGACGATTCCGCCGTCCAGCACAGCATCTTCCCAAGTCATACAGAGCAGAACATGTTGCGTCGAGCATGGTCCTCGTACCTCGAACTCCACGGCGGCGACGATCAGCCGCACTCGAGGCGCGCCGGGATGATGCAGCAATACCTGAGCAACATCGCAGCACAACGCGTAGCTGCCTACCGGCACGACGCGTTCGGGACCATCCAGCTGCGCGTGATCACACAGCCGATCGCGGCACCCGAAGCAGCGAGCGGCTCCCAGCCCGCCGCAGCCGCCCCCACTCCGGGTAACACCCGGTACCTGCCGTGGTGGAAGGTGACTCCCCATGCCAACTGAGCACCAGCCACGGGCCCCGCACCCTCGAAGCCAGAGTTCCCAGCGGACAACCGGCGCAAGCAGGCAGCGGGCGCTCGAACAGCTCGGTGCCCTCCGCACCACCCTGACTGGGCGGGTCGTCTCCCCCTACGCAGCCGCGGCATTGCGCATCGGGTACGGATTCCTCTACCTCGTCTTCCTCTTGCGGGAATTCCCGCACCGCGACGAAATCTGGGGGCCTGGTTCCCCGTGGACCCCGGCCCTGGCGGCCGAGCTGTTCAGCCAGACGGGGTGGTCGAGCATCCTCACCCTGTCCGACAGTCGGCCGTACTTCGAGGCCTGTTACGCGCTGGCTCTGGTGGCCTCCGCGCTCTACATGCTGGGCTGGCGGACCCGGGTCCTGTCCGTGATCTTCGCTGTCGTGGTGGCCTCCTTCCACTCGCGCGCCATCTTCATGACAGACGGGGGAGACAACCTCATCCTCCTCATGGCCGTGTACCTATGCTTCACGGCCTGCGGCCGACGCTGGTCCCTCGATGCGCGCAGGGTCCGGATCCGCGTTTCCGCGGACCAGGCCGGCCAGCCGTCGACGAACCGGCGGACATCCAACTCGCTGAGCCAACTCAGCTCTGCCCGGCAGCATCTGACGACAGTGATGCACAACTGCGCCATGCTCGTCATCGCGGCCCAGGTCTGCCTCCTCTACGGATCAGCAGGGCTCTACAAGGTGCAGGGCAGCTACTGGGACAACGGGACCGCGCTCCACTACGTGCTGAACCTCGGCCTGTTCCGGCCGTGGCCCGCGCTGTCGCTCATGGTGGACCGCCACCAGATGCTGGTCGTCATCGCGAGCTATCTGACCGTCCTGCTTCAGGTGGCTCTCCCCTTCGTCCTGTTCAGCAGAGCCAAATACGTCGTCCTGACCATGCTCCTGGGCATGCACCTGGGGATCGCGGTCCTCATGGGCCTCCCCCTCTTCTCCGGCGCGATGGTCATCGCCGACGCAGTGTTTCTTCCCGACCGCTTTTACGCGTTCCTCGGACGGGCATGGCGCAGCACCTCCCCCACTGCGGCATGCCGAGAAGCCGGACCGGCGCCGCCACAAACCCCTCTCGTACCGAACCAGCCGGAATCACCAGACAGAAGCCGCACCGAGGCCGGATCCGAAGCCCACCGCCGGCCCGCCAACGGCCCAGGCTCACCCCCTTGACACTCCGGCTCGCGACGCACATCACCGCGAACAGTGCAACTGCCGGCAGTACGCGGGGCCGCAGCCGCTGACCACCTTCTACGCCGAGGACCTCACGGACCTGGCGTAGCGGTCCGGCCCAGCAGCATGCTGGGGGCGTCCGCGACCCGGGTCAGGAAGATGACGCAGGTCTTCTTCCCGCTGAGCTTGAGCTTCTTGCGCAGTTCCTCGGGCTCGATGGCGGAGCCGCGCTTCTTGATCACCGCGATGCCGACCCCGCGCTCGCGCATCAGGGCTTTGAGCTTCTTGAGGTTGAACGGCAGCACGTCGGTGATCTCGTACGCGGTGGCGTACGGCGTCGGGATCAGCTCGTCGCTCGTCACATAGGCGATCATCGGGTCGATCAGCCGCCCGTTGACCCGCTCCGCGACATCCGCGACCAGGTGCGCGCGGATGACCGCGCCGTCCGGCTCGTAGAGCCACCGCCCGACCGCTCCGGCTGCCGGGTCGGGCAGACCCGCGCCGAGCAGGGTGCGCGGGCCGGGGAGCAGCGTGGCGCGCATGCCGCCGGGCTGGAGCCGAGGCCCACCGGTGCCGCTGGCTCCCGCGCCGGCCGCCAGTGCCCCCGTACCGGCCTCCCTCGCCCCCGCCCCGAACCACAGCACCGCTTCCTTCACGCCCCCCGCGTCCGAGATCCATTCCGCCTCCGCGTCCGGCGGCACCGCCTCGTGCGGGATGCCCGGGGCGATCTTGAGCGCGGCGTACGGGGCCTTGCGGGCGGCCTCGACCGCCCAGGAGAGCGGCGGGGAGTACGACTCGGGGGCGAAGATCCGGCCACGGCCGCTGCGCCGGGCCGGGTCGACGAAGACGGCGTCGTAGCCGGTGGCGTCGATCCCGGCGACGTCCGCGCAGCGCACCTCGATGAGGTCCGCGAGGCCCAGGGCCTCGGCGTTGGCCTGCGCGACGGCGCAGGTCAGTGGGTCGCGGTCGACGGCCAGCACTTTGATTCCGGCGCGCGCCAGCGCGATCGCGTCGCCGCCGATCCCGCAGCACAGGTCCGCCAGCCGCCGTACGCCCAGCGCCGCGAACCGCTCGGCGCGGTAGGTCGCGACGGAGGTGCGGGTGGCCTGTTCGACGCCGTCGGACGTGAAGAACATCCGGTACGCGTCCTCCGCGCCGAACTTCGGGACGGCCCGTTGCCGCAGCCGGGCCTGGCCGATGGCGGCGGAGACCAGGGCGACGGGGTGCTCGCGGCGCAGCCGGGTCGCGGTCGCCAGTTCGCCGGCGGGGTCGTAGTCCCGCAGCCCGTCGAGCAGGGTCCGGCCTTCGTCCGTCAGCAGCGAGGGAAAAACATCAACATCCACCCGGCCATTGTCGCGGGGCCGCGGCCCGGCGGCGTCGTCGGGCGGCCGGGGCGGCGGCTCGTACGGCCGGGGGCCGTGCGGCGACTGGGGTCCGGGCCCTGAGGCGGACTCTCACGCCTGCGCCGCGCGGCTCCGCGCGGACCCCGGCGGGAGGGCCGACAGGCTCCGCCGAGCGGGGCGAATCGGCTCGGACATTGGCACTCTAGTTGACTGAGTGCTAACAGAGTCCTAGTGTCGAATCTGGCACTCCCCACCAGGGAGTGCCAACGCAGCGACGGGCAGGTTCGGCATCCCGCGACGACGGGCCTACCAGGTCGCCACCCATACAGACACTTCCCGTGAGCCCTTTGAAGGGGGAGGTCGGATCGTGACGACCGCCAGCACCAAGGTTGCCATCAAGCCGCTTGAGGACCGCATTGTGGTCCAGCCGCTCGAGGCCGAGCAGACCACGGCCTCAGGCCTGGTCATCCCGGACACCGCTAAGGAGAAGCCCCAGGAGGGCTCCGTCCTCGCGGTTGGTCCGGGTCGCTTCGAGGACGGCAACCGTCTTCCGCTCGACGTAGCCGTAGGTGACGTCGTGCTCTACAGCAAGTACGGCGGCACCGAGGTGAAGTACAACGGCGAGGAGTACCTCGTCCTCTCGGCTCGCGACGTTCTCGCGATCATCGAGAAGTAATTCACCAAAGTTTTTGATCTGCGCCCCGGGTTCCCGTGCCTAAACAACCGGGCGCCCGGGGCGTAGTTCATTTGAGAGGACTTGAAGCAACCCATGGCGAAGATCCTGAAGTTCGACGAGGACGCCCGTCGCGCCCTTGAGCGCGGCGTCAACAAGCTTGCTGACACCGTGAAGGTGACGATCGGCCCCAGGGGCCGCAACGTCGTCATCGACAAGAAGTTCGGCGCACCGACCATCACCAACGACGGCGTCACCATCGCCCGCGAGGTGGAGCTCGACGACCCGTTCGAGAACCTTGGCGCGCAGCTGGTCAAGGAGGTCGCGACCAAGACCAACGACGTCGCGGGCGACGGCACCACCACCGCGACCGTGCTCGCCCAGGCGCTGGTGCGCGAGGGTCTGCGCAACGTCGCGGCCGGCGCGTCCCCGGCTTCGCTGAAGAAGGGCATCGACGCGGCCGTCAAGGCCGTGTCCGAGGACCTTCTCGCGACCGCCCGCCCGATCGACTCCAAGGAGGACATCGCGGCCGTGGCCGGTCTGTCCGCCCAGGACAAGCAGGTCGGCGAGCTCATCGCGGAGGCGATGGACAAGGTCGGCAAGGACGGTGTCATCACTGTCGAGGAGTCCAACACCTTCGGCCTGGAGCTCGACTTCACCGAGGGCATGGCCTTCGACAAGGGCTACCTGTCGCCGTACATGGTGACCGACCAGGAGCGTATGGAGGCCGTCCTCGAGGACCCCTACATCCTGATCCACCAGGGCAAGATCGGCTCGATCCAGGACATGCTGCCGCTCCTGGAGAAGGTCATCCAGGCCGGCGCCTCCAAGCCGCTGCTGATCATCGCCGAGGACGTCGAGGGCGAGGCCCTGTCGACCCTGGTGGTCAACAAGATCCGCGGCACGTTCAACGCCGTCGCCGTCAAGGCGCCGGGCTTCGGCGACCGCCGCAAGGCGATGCTCGCGGACATGGCCACCCTCACCGGTGCCACCGTCATCGCCGAGGAGGTCGGCCTCAAGCTCGACCAGGCCGAGCTGGACGTACTGGGCACCGCCCGCCGCGTCACCATCACCAAGGACGACACCACCATCGTCGACGGTGGCGGCAGCTCCGAGGACGTCAAGGGCCGGATCAACCAGATCAAGTCCGAGATCGAGTCCACGGACTCCGACTGGGACCGCGAGAAGCTCCAGGAGCGCCTCGCGAAGCTCGCCGGCGGCGTGTGCGTCATCTCCGTCGGCGCGGCCACCGAGGTCGAGCTCAAGGAGAAGAAGCACCGTCTGGAGGACGCCATCTCCGCGACCCGTGCCGCGGTCGAGGAAGGCATCGTCTCCGGTGGCGGCTCCGCGCTCGTGCACTCCTCCAAGGTGCTCGAAGGCGGCCTGGGCCTGACCGGCGACGAGGCCACTGGTGTCGCGGTCGTCCGCCGCGCCGTGGTCGAGCCGCTGCGCTGGATCGCCGAGAACGCCGGCCTCGAGGGCTACGTCATCACCGCCAAGGTGAGCGAGCTCGACAAGGGCCACGGTTTCAACGCGGCCACCGGCGAGTACGGCGACCTGGTGAAGGCCGGCGTCATCGACCCGGTCAAGGTCACCCGCTCCGCGCTGGAGAACGCCGCGTCGATCGCGTCGCTGCTGCTCACGACCGAGACCCTGGTCGTCGAGAAGCCGGCCGACGACGAGTCGGGCGACTCGGGCCACGGCCACGGTCACTCGCACTAGTCACGCTGGTCACGGCGTGAGCCGTTGGCACTGCCATCGGCGGTCCGGCAGGTAGTCCGTCCGCGGACCGCCGGCGGTTCCCCGGTGAACAAGAACAGCGGCTCCACGGTGAACAAGAACAGCGGCCCGGCGCC